>JANNQE010000076.1:0-4467 GCA_031441625.1 Planctomycetia bacterium | reverse complement strand
GTTGGACACCCGCTCCCTTGCGGTCGCGGCTCGTTGACCACACTCACTTCCACTGCGGCTCTTCCTGCGGCACGGTCAGTTTGGTGCCCCGCGGGAGCGGCTCGTCGCCCCGCAGTTTCGCCCCACGCGGGCCGATCAGCTTCGGCCACTGGTTCTCGTCGTCATAGAAGAAGCGGGCCACGTCGCGGGGGGTCACGCCGTCCTTGGGGACGGTGAACGGTTTGTACTCGATCACCGCCCGCCGCTTGCCCGCCGGCCCCCAGTCGGCCGACTCGCCGGAGTCCGTCGTCGGGTCGAAGACCGGCCCGCGCACCGCCGGCTCGGTCGGCGTGGTGGTCCGCGGCGAGATGACCGCCCGCCCGCTGCCGGTCGGTTCGGCCTCCCGCGCCGGCACACCGCCCAGTTTCTGCAACTCGTGGAGCGGCGGCACTTCCACCTCTTGCAGCCGGCCGATGTCCGCGTCGCCGTTGAACGCCCGCAGCGCCGGGGCGTATTTCTTCGACTGGTAGAAGGCATCGCTGATCGACGTGTACGTGTCGTTCGCCCGCACCTTCACCACGTCCACGTCGAACCCCTTCTTCGGCGGCGGCCCGCCGACCGGGGCGGCAGGTGGAGGTTCCTTCGTGCCGACCACCGTGAACGCCGGCGGCTCTTCCCTCAGCACCGGCGTCAGCTTGATCGGCGGCGCGGGCACGGGGTCGATGGCGACCGGCTTCGGCGGCGGGAAAGCGTCCGCCGGCTTCGGCGACACCAACTCGCTCGGCTTCAGCACCGGCTGCGGTTCGACCGGCTTGGGCAGTTCCACCGTACCGCCCACCGGCGGCAGTTTCGTCTCACCGATCGGCGGCAGCTTCGTCTCGCCGACCGGAGTCACCTTCATGTCGGGAAGCGGCACCGGATCGGGCTTGAGGACGACCGGCAGCGTTTCAACCTTCTTCGGCAGGTCGGGCACTTCGGCGAACGGTGGCTTAGGCAGCGGCAGCGGGGTCACGGTGGGCGGCTTGGCGTCGATGAGGACCGGCGGCACCGGTTTGAGCGACGGGTCGACGAGTGGCGGCAGATCGCCCACCATCTTCGGGGCCGCGGGCAACGGTGTCGGAGCGGAGGGTTGAAGGACCACCGGCGGGAGCGGGACCGGATCGGGTTTGTCATTGAGCGCGGGAATCGGAAGCAGTGCCGGCTTCGTGTCGTTGAGTGGGGGCAGCGGTGCCGCGGGCGTCGGTTTGTCGTCGAACTTCGGGAGGGCGGGCAGCGGGGCCGGCTCCTCGTGCCGGATCGGGATGACCGGCATGATTGGCGGGGCGGGCAGCGGGCCGAGGGGTGAGGGAACCGACTCTTTCGGCAACGCGGCGACCACCCTCTCTTCACCGACGACCGGCTGGCGTTGCCGCTCTTCGCCGATCTGCGGTTGCGGGCCGGTCAACTTGGCCGTCTCGGTCGGTCTGACCTTCGGCGTTTCGCCCGGAGTCGGCACGACCAGGTTCAGCCCGTAGGCTCCGGCGGCGAGGCTCACCCCGCCGGCCAGGATCGCCCATTTGGTGCGGGTCGGGCGGACGAGATCCCACAGGAAGCCGCGGGCCGACCCGGCCATCGGCGGCGGCGTGCTGGCCATCGGGTTCGGGTCGGCGGCGGGTGACGTGGTGAGCGCGACCGAGTCGGGCATCGTCACCGACACCGGCTTGCGGGTGGGCGGGAGCAACCCGCCCGCCGCCGCGTCCGGCACCGACCGCGAGAACGACGGCCGCGGCGGGTCGGCGGTGGCCGTCGCCCCGTCGAGCGGGATGGAGTCGAACGGGAACTTTTTCGGGTCGCTCATCCGTGAGCCTCCGCCGTTTCTGATGGGTGCCGTAGGGTGGCCGACTCTCTCCGAGTGTCGGGTCCGGATGTCGCTCTCGGAGAGAGCGACCCACCCTACTGTCTGACCGCCACCCGCAGCTTGGCACTCCGTGCCCGCGGGTTCGTCGCCGTCTCCGCCTCGCCCGCTTCCACCGGCTTCTTCGTCTTCGGCGTCCACACGGCCGAGTCGCGGAACGCCGTCTTCACCCGCCGGTCTTCCAGCGAGTGGAAGCTGATGACCCCGACCCGGCCACCAGGCTTAACGACCACCGGCAGTGTGGCCAACAACCGATCCAGCGCGCCGAGTTCGTCGTTCACCGCGATCCGCAACGCCTGGAACGTCCGCGTGGCCGGATCAATTCCACCGCTCCGCGGCAGGCAACTCCGTACCGCCGACGCCAGTTCCGCCGTCGTCTCGAACCGCTTCACTTTCCGCCGCTCGACGATCCGCTTCGCCACCCGAAAGCTCTTCCGCTCCTCGCCGAACTCGAACAACAAGTCCGCCAGCGACCGCTCCGGCAGCGTGTTCACTAAATCCGCCGCGGTGCCGCCGACCGTCGGGTCGAGCCGCATGTCGAGCGGGCCGTCGGCCATGAAGCTCAGCCCGCGGGCCGGGTCGCTCAGTTGGTCGGAGCTGAACCCGATGTCCGCCAGTACGCCGTCCACCTGTTCGATGCCCTGCGTTTTCAGCACTTCGGCCAGTTGGTCGAAGTTGGCGTGAACCAGCGTCACACTCAGCCCGGCCAGCCGCGGGCGGGCGCGGTCGAGCATCGTCGGGTCTTGGTCCAGCCCGATCAGCCGGCCGGTCTGCCCGACCCGTTCGGCGATCAAGCGGGCGTGCCCGCCGCCGCCGGTGGTGCAGTCCACCCACACCTCGCCCGGCTGCGGGTCGAGCAGGGCGAGCGTCTCGGCGGGTAGCACCGGCACGTGAGCCGGGTCGCGGGGGGCGGACATACGCCGTCCGGGGAAGGTGGTCAAGGCGAACCCGGGCGGCGTCACTCGGGCAGCGGCTTGCCCTTCGTCTCGGGCAGGAACGGCAGGGCCACCAGCCCGAGCAGGAAGACCACACACATGCTCACGCCGGCGTAGCGGAGCGGCAACGGCGACTCGAAGCCGGAGTACACCGTACTCGTGAGCAGTCCGAGGGCGGCCGGGCCGACGGCCGCGATCAGTCGGCCGACGTTGTAGCAGAAGCTGACGCCGGTACTCCGCAAGCGGGTGGGGAACAGCTCCGGGAAGTAGATGGCGTACCCGCCGAACAGGGCCAGTTGGAAGAAGCCCATGACCGGCACCATCCAGAAGATGTCAGTCCACGTCTGCAAGAACAGGAACACGCCGGCGGTGCTCAGCCCGGCGGTGACGAAGAAGAAGGCGAACGTCGGCCGCCGGCCGAACCGCGCGGTGAGCAGGCTGAAGGCGAAGATGCCGACGAACGCCCCGATGTTCTGCACGAGGGACGTGATGCCCGACCACAGCCCGCCCTGCCAGCGGACGTACTTGGCCGCGTCCGCGCCGGCCAGCCCGAGTTGCTTCGCCTCGTCCGCGTAGATGGTGCCGGACACATACCGTTGCAAGTCGGGCGAGAAGAAGGCGATGCCCCACAACCCGATGACCCCGGAGATGGCGAGGAGCAGGCCGAACACCGCCCGCCCGCGCCACCGCGGGTCGCCCAGCAGTTCGCCGTACGACCCGCCCTTCTTCCCCTCCGCCTTCAGTTTCGCCCACCGCTCCGGCTCCCTCAGCTTCAGCTGCACCAGCACCACCAGCAGGCCGGGCAGGATGCCGACGAGGAACATCAGCCGCCACGGGCTGAGCGGGAAACCGAACAGGCTGCCGCCGGCGAACGCGTCCTTGAAGACGGCGTACTCCAGGCCGATGTTGATGAGTGCCGCCCCGCAGTTGCCGACCACACTGCTCGCCTGGAACAGGCCGAGGGCGAGCGGGCGGGCGGCGTCGGGCACCGTCTCGGCGAGCAGGGTGACGGCCGCGGCGAACACCCCGCCCACGCCCAACCCGGTGAGGAAGCGGTACAGGTGGAAGTCGGTCACGCCGAACGAGAACGCGCTCAGGCCGGTGAAGACGGCGTACAGCAGGATGGTGAGGGTGAGTGTCTTCACCCGCCCGACCTTGTCCCCCATCACCCCGAACCCGATCCCGCCGACCGCCCACCCGATCATGAAGAACATGGTGGCGTACCCGGCGGCGGTCGCCACGTCGGCGTCCTGGAGCGCCTTCTGCACCTGCTCGGTGGTCGGGGCCGGTTTGTTCGACTTGACCGACTGCTCGGTCATGTCGGCGGTCAACTTCTCCATCCGCGGGTCGGTGTCCGCCACCTTCGGCACCAGGTCGACCATCGCCGGCCGGCGGGCGAGTACGAACAACTGCTGGTCCATGCAGTCCATGTCCCACGCCAGGCAGCAGACGATGAACACGAACCACTGGTAGGGCGAGAGCCGCCGGAGGGCGGCCCAACCGCTCGGGGCGGGGGTGGGTGACGACATGACGGCTCGGCGGCGGTGGGAAGGGTTGCACGCAACGTATTCCCGCGACCGCCGAACGCCCACCCGGTGGCAGGCCGGGAGCGCGGGCGTCCCGCCCGCAGTTGGGTATCTCGCTCCGTCAGTTATTCTC
>JANNQE010000075.1:0-2034 GCA_031441625.1 Planctomycetia bacterium | reverse complement strand
GGAGGCTGCGGTGGGGGCGGTGGGGGCGGAGGCGGTGGTGTTGGGGGTGCGACCTCGACCGGGGGCGGGGAGGTCGGCCAGTACGCGGACGGCGGCGGCAGCACCGGCGGGGGCGGTGGTAGCGGCGGCAGTTCGGGCGTGGGGATATGCTGGAACGACGACGGCGTTTCGATGATGGCGATGAGGATCTCGGGGACCCGCAACGACACGTTGCACTTCGGGCACTTGGTCCGCCGGCCCCACGCGGTGTCCGGGGCCGGCGTCTTCGTCCCGCACGCGGGACACATCAGCGGGATCGACACTGAAAACCTCCGGCGACGGTCAGGTCAGGGTGTTGCGTCCGTGACAACTTCGAGGTCGGGGACCAGGTCGTCGGGGGTGGCGTACTCCCGGAGCCGTTTCTCAATCGCCCGCGGCACGCCCGACAGGATCATGATGGTAACGACATACGCCCCTAGCCAGAGGATGCCGCCCGCCCCCACGCCGAACAACACTTCGAACGGTACCAGGTCGGGTGGCTCGCGGACGGGTTGAGTGGGCGCGGGATACAAAGCCCACTTCAGTACTGCGAGAACGGCAAACAGTATCGGGACGGCCAGCACGACGGAACAGGCCAGCATCACCCACGCCGAGCGGACGACCGACCGCTTGCCGATCTCGATGCCCACCGCTCGGGTGTAGTCGAATAATAGGAGCGGGAAGAAGGTCACGTTCACGACAGGGATGAACGCGGAGACACTCAAAAGCAACCAACTCCCCCCTTCACTCTCGTCGCCCCGCTGCTTTCCCAGCGCGACCGCGCCGTAGAGGAACCTCACGAGGGCGACGAAGACGAGCACGAAGAACACCAAAGCGCCGATGGTCATGAACTCAAGCGGGTCTTCCCCGTACCCCCGCCGAGGGGGTGACATGTACGCCTCGACAAGCCGCACGCCCAGCGACAGCGGCACGGCGAGCAGAAGGGTGAGCATGGCGAAGCGGAGGTCGCGGTAGCCGTCCGCGATCTCACGCCAACGCAGTCCATTCTGAAGTGGCGGGAGTGCGGCCGGCAACTGTGGTGAATTTGCGGCGGGTGAAGGCGGTTCCTCGACCACTCGCCGGGCGACCGGTTCCGGTGCGGGCGGTTCCGGTTCCGGTTCGGGCGGCGCGAGTTGGTCGTGCAGGCCCAGGCACGCATCACACACGAAAATGTCGTCGGAGGCGTCGGCGTCAACCGCGGGCGTCCCGCACGCGGCACACACTTTCGGGTCGGGCATCGGGCGTCCTCTCGGTTCGCCGCTACCGCCCTTTGGCGGTCAGCTCGGCCAACCGCTTCTCGGCCAGTTTGATCCGCGGCTCGTCGGTGTCGTTGGCGATCTGCTCGCGGTACAGGTCAATGGCCTTCGTCCGCTCGTTCAGCAGCTTGTCGTAAATGTACGCGGCCCGCATCCGCGCGTCCGTGACGGTGCCCTTCCGCCACTGGTACGCCCGCTCGAAGTACGTCGCCGCCCGCGAGTACTGCTTGAACGCCGGCCCCTCGTACAGGCTGCCGAGTTGGTACGCCACGTCGGCGATCTTGTCCGAACTCGGGTGCTTGTCCAGGATCTCCCGCAGCAGCACCTCGCACCGCCGCTGGTTGAGCACGTACTCGCTGCCCGTCCCCTTCTCGTAATACTTCTTCGCCTCCACGAACAGGTCGTTCGCCTCCTTCACGTTCGACTTCGCCTCCAGGCTGGGCGGCGGCACGTCGCCGATGTCCAGGCGGTACGACGGCTTGTTCATCAGGTGGAACTGCTTCAGCTCGTCCTCCACCCACTTGGCCTTCTCCTTGTCGCCGCTCTTCTCGTACTGCTGGTAGAGGGCCACGAGCGACGCCTGGTACTCCTTGCGGGAGGCGATCACCCGCTCGACCAGCGGGCCGTCGTTCGGGGCGGCGGGGGCGGGCGGCTTGGGCACGTCGGCGGCGAACAGGAGGGCGGAGGCGAAGGGGATTACGAGGAGGTGTCGGAGGTGCATGGTGTGGCCTCTTCAGTTGTCTGGGTGAACCGGCGGCGT
>JANNQE010000074.1:0-5221 GCA_031441625.1 Planctomycetia bacterium | reverse complement strand
GGGCGGCGGGTGTACCACGGGTTTGCGGAAATCCGCGTCCAGCGACAAGTCCTGTGCGCCAACGCCCAAGTTCATGCACCGTTCACCACGCCAACACCGGAATCATGCTGGAGTTCGCAGGATCAGGGCGATTGCACCCAGTTGCACGAACCGCACCCCCCGCTCCACCAGACGCCGCGCGATCAGGCAGTTGCGGCCGAACTCGTCCGTCACCTTGTCGCCGACGCCGTACCGGGCGAGCGTCTGCTTCGTCTCCTTGCTGAAGTCCACCGCGTCCGGGGCGGCGGCCTGCATGTTGAACGCGAGTTCGTAACTCTGCGCCCGCGCCGCCAGTTCGCGGCCGCCGGGGCGGGCGTCCGTGTGCTGCCGGTTCAGTTCGGCGAGCAGGTCGAGTTGGTTCCGCTGGGCCTCTTTCGTCACGTGCGCCGGGCCGCGCAGGTCGAGGATCGGGTCGCCGGACGGGCGGAAGAGGGTGCCGCTGTACGCCGCCGAGATGAACCCGCTCGACCAGTTCGGCTGTCCGCTGATCGGCCCGCCGCGCTTGTCCATGAGCACCACGTAGCCGGGCAGGTTCTGGTTCTCCGTGCCCAGCCCGTACACCGCCCAACTGCCGAGCGACGGCCGGCCGATGAACGTCTTGCCGGTGTTCATCATCACCAGCGCCGACCCGTGCGCGTGGCTGTCCGTGTGACAACTGCGGATGACGGCCAGTTTGTCGGCGTGCTCGCGGACGAGCGGGAAGTAGTCCGAGACGGGCAGCCCGCTCTTGCCGCCCGGCTTGAACTTGCGGAACGCCGGGGTGAGGAACCCGACCTTCCGCCCGCCGGAGTTGATGAACTTCTTGTCCTTCGGCAGTTCGGTGCCGGCGAACTTCTCGAGCGCCGGCTTCGGGTCGAAGGTGTCCACCTGACTCGGCCCGCCGTTCATCATCAGGAAGATGCACGCCTTCGCCTTGCCGGGGAGGTGCGGCGTCTTCGGGGCGAGCGGGCCGGCGTCGGCCGCCGGGGCTTTCACCTCGGGCGCGAGCAGCCCGGCGAGGGCGACGCCGGCGAACCCGCCGCCCATCTCCCACAGGAGTTCGCGCCGCGTCAGGCCGCAGGGAAACAAGTGAGGCACGATCAGCCCTCAATCGACGTAGAGGAATTCGTTGGTGTTGAGCAGCACGTGGCACAACGAGGCGAGGGCGTCGAACGCCGGGTCGGGGCGCTTCGCGTAGACCTTCGCCTGCTTCGCCAGGTGGGCTTCGGCGGCCAGCCGTTCCTTGTCCGTCGCGTCGCGTCCGAAGGCGATCCGCCACGCCTGCGACGCCTGTTCGTCCGGTTTGCCCTTGATGACGACCCGCTTCGCCATCGCCACACTCTGCTCGTGAACGAACGGGTTGTTGAGCAGGGCGAGCGCCTGGGTGGGCACGGTGGTGATGTCGCGGCGGCAGTTCGGCAGGGTGGTGTCGGGCAGGTCGAAGGTGGTGAGCAGCGGCGGCAGCAGGCCGCGCTTGGCGAACACGTACACGCTGCGGCGGCCCTGCTCCTCGGGCGGCGACGGCTTCCATGCGGCGGCCTTCGTCGAGAGGCCTTCGAGCGCGTCGGGAGGAATCACCGGCGAGAAACTCGGCCCGCCGATCGGGTCCAGTTTCAGGTTGCCGCCCGCCGCGAGGAGCGAATCACGGAGCACCTCGGCATCCAGCCGGCGCCGCGCCGCCCGCCACCACAGGCGGCTCGACGCGTCGGTTTTCGCGTACTCCTCCTGCTTCGGGTGGACCGAGCTTTGGCGGTACGTGTCGGAGAGCAGGATCGAGCGGTGCAGCGGCTTCGTCTTGCCGCCGTTCGCCAAGAACTCGGCCGCCAGCCAGTCGAGCAACTCGGGGTGCGTCGGCTTCTCGCCGGTGAAGCCGAAGTTGTCCGGCGTGCGAACGAGGCCGCTCCCGAAGTGCCCCTGCCAGACGCGGTTCACCCACACCCGCGCGGCGAGCGGGTTCTTCGGGTCGGTGATCCAGTTGGCGAGTTGCAGGCGGCGGGTGGTCGTTTTGGCTTTCTCGGGCGGAGCGGCGAGCGGCTTGTCGAGCGCGGGGATCGCCGAAAGGTGGCCCGGCTCGACGACCGGGCCGGGGCGGTTCGGGTCGCCCTTCTTGAGCAAGTGCAGCGGCGGGGCGGTTCGGGCCTTGTCGGTCCAGCCGAACACGTTCGCGTGGCCCAGTGCCTTCGCGTCCGGCCCGCCCAGCGGTCCGCCCGGTTGCACGAACCCGGCCCAGAACGCCGCACCGATGCGGTAATAGTCGGTCTGGGAAATCGGGTCGAACTTGTGGTCGTGGCAGCGGGCGCACCGCACCGTCAGTGCGAGGAACGCCGTCGTGGTGGTGCCGACCATGTCTTCGAGCCGGTCGTACTGGTACTCCTTCGGGTCGTTCGGCTCGTCGTTCCAGGTGCCGAGGCGGACGAACCCGGTGGCGGTGACGCTCTGTTCGGTCGCCTCGGGGAGTTCATCCCCCGCCAGTTGTTCCCGCACGAACCGCTCGAACGGCAGGTCGTCGTTGAACGCCCGGATCACCCAGGCGCGGTACTTCCACACGTCGGGCTTGACCTGATCTCGCTCGTACCCGCACGTTTCGGCGTAGCGGACCACGTCGAGCCAGTAGCGGCCCCACCGCTCCCCGTAGTGCGGCGACGCGAGCAGCTTGTCGAGGAGCAGCTTGTCGAGGAGCTTTTCGTAGGCGTCCGGCCGGTCGTCCTTGACGAACGCTTCCACCTCCTCGTACTTCGGCGGCAGGCCGAGCAGGTCGAAGTACACGCGGCGAATGAGCGTCCGCCGGTCGGTGGCCGGCGCGGGTTCCATCTTGGCATCCGCGAGTCGCTTACGGACGAAGGCGTCCACCGGATTTCCGGCCGCGGGAGGCGTCGGCCGCACGACCGGTTGCAGGCTCCACCAGTCCCGACCCGCACGGGTGTTCGTGGTGACCGCGAACGGGTCGATCGGGTCGGTGCCCCACTTCGCCCCGCCTTCGATCCACGCCTTCAGCACCGCCTTTTCCGCATCCGGGAGCGGCTTCTTGGGCGGCATCTCGTGAGCGGCCACCCGCTTCCAGAACTCGGACTCGTCCGGCTTGCCCGGCTCGATGACCCGGCCGGCGGTCTTCTGTCGGCTGAGGTCCAGTTTCCCTTTCGCGTCGTTGCCCGTGTGACACTCCAGGCAGCGTGACGCCAGCACGGGCAGCACGGAGCGGTCGAAATCCGGCGGGGCGGCCAACCCCGGCGCGGCCGCGGCCACGGTCAGTAGCGCAACGACGATCAGTCGAAGGTGGGGCGTCGCGCGGGAGAAGGAGGGCAACGTCGGCCGCATTTGAATCACTCCTGCACGAATTGCGGCGCGTACTCGACCGCTCGAGAAGTCGCCATTCCTATTTTGGTGAGGGCTGCCAGTGCCCGTGCATCGCGCACGAGCCGGCGGGCACGTCCGTGATCGGCCAGACGTCCCTGCCGTCGGCGGTGGCAACGTACAGTTGCATCGTGCCGGTGCGGTCGGACCCGAACAGAACCCACCGGCCGTCCGGCGAGACGGCCGGGTGGTAGTGCCGCGTCCCCGGTTTCGACTTCGTCAGTCGCGTCACGTTCCCGTCGAGATCGACCCGCATCAGTTCGACGCTCTCGTCCACCTTCGCCGTGTAGAACACGTGGTGACCGTCCGCGGACCACACGGGCAGGTCGCTACTCTCGCTGTGGAAGTCCGGGTGCTTGAGCCGTTCGACGACACCCCGATACCCACCGCGGTCGGCGAGTTTCTTGAGGCCGGTGCCGTCCTTCTTCACGACGTGCGGGTGGCAGTCGTAGTGCTCCCCCGAGACGAACAGCAGCCGCTCCCCGTCGGGCGACCACTGTGGCACGAAGTTGAACGGGTTCTTCGTCTCCACCTTCCGCTTGTCGCCGCCGTCGGCGTCGGCGATGTAGATTTGGTAGCTCTCGTGGTAGCTGATCCGCTTGCCGTCCGGCGACGCCGAGTAGCCGTAGGCGAACCCGTCGCCCCGGCCGGACACGTCCCGCTTGTTCTTGCCGTCGGCGTCCATGACGTACGGCTTCGACACCCCCTTGATGAGTGGGGTGAACCCGAACCCCTTGCCGTCGGGCAGGAAGAACAGGCCGGTGTTGTAGATGCTGACCCGATCGACCGCGGTGAGATTTGTGACCTTGCCGCTCTCCAGGTCCAGCAGGCACGCGTCCGTCAACCAGCCCTCGGTCATGCGGAACGTCTTGTGCTTCCGCTCCCACGCGGCGTTCTCCGGGCTTTCCCACAGACTCAGAACGACGGCCCGCTTGCCGTCCGGCGCCCACCCCGCGAATTGCGTCCAGGTGTGTTCCTTTTTCGTCAGCCCCTCGGCGAGCACCTTTCGCCCTTGGCCGTCCGCCCCGACCACGCACGCGCGGTTGGTCACCCAGTTGACGAACTGCCCGCCCTCCAGATCGTTCCGCCCCTCCGTGTACCCGATCAGCAGCGTGGGCTTGTCGGCGGCGGATGCCGCGGGCGACAGCAGGGCGAGCGACAGCCCGACCGCGCCCAACCCGCCGACGCGAAGCCACTCGCGGCGGGTGACGCGACCCGAAAGCGATGCGGCGGCGTGCGGGGAGGGCATGACGAACCCGGGGTGATCAGAACAGTTCGGTGAGCGCCCGCCCGTCTTCCATCAGGTGGAACGGGCGGCCCTCGCGGTCGACGGCGTGCAGGTCGTCGATGCCCATCGCGTGGAACACGGTGCGGGCGATGTGCTCCGGGGCGACCGGGTTCTGGTCCGGGTACTCGGCCCGTTTGTCGGTGGTGCCGAACACCTGCCCGCCCTTGATGCCGCCGCCGGCCAGGAGTACCGACTGGCACGCCGTCCAGTGGTCCCGCCCGGCCCCGCTCGTGCCACCCGACCGCGGGTCGCCGACCTTCGGCTTCCGCCCCATCTCGCTGGACACGATCACCAGCGTGGACTCCAGCATCCCCTTCTGGTGCAGGTCGTCCAGGAGGGCGCCGAACGGGCGGTCGAACTCCGGCAGCAGGCGGTCCTTCAAGCAGTTGAAGTTGTTGCCGTGCGTGTCCCATCCGCCGCCGCTCTTGCATTTTTCGTTTTGGGCTTCGTCATCCATCCAGAACACGGTGATGAACGGCACGCCGGCCTCGACCAGCCTCCGGGCCATGAGCAGGCTGGTGCCGTTGAGCGTCGGGCCATAGCGACTTCGGATCGCTTCGGATT
>JANNQE010000073.1:0-2379 GCA_031441625.1 Planctomycetia bacterium | reverse complement strand
CCCGCTGCCGCACCCGCTCGACGGTGGCCACACTCACCTGCACCGCCTCGGCGCTCCGCTCGTCGCGCCACCCCGGCCCGCCGTCGGCCTGATCGGCCTTCAGCAGGAGGCGGGCGTGGGCCAACTTCTGGGCGGCGGCCTTGCCGGTGGCGATCAACCGGGCCAGTTGCTCCCGCTCGTCGGCAGTCAGGGTGACGCGGTACTTCTTCATGGCGGACTCCTTCGGGTCCACACATCAGAACCTCCCCGCCGTCACCGCGCAACACAAAATGGTTCACCTACTAGATTCGCTCGACGCAGTTCAAGGTGGCCGCCTACGCCGAGAACCTGCTCGCCGCCAACGCCCCCCTCGACCGCGAACTGGCGAGCGCCCGCCCCGCAAGCAACTGGGCGACCAACTCGACCGCCTCGACTCGATCCTCGACGTGATGGCCGACGCCCTCCCCACCGCCGTCGCCGACGCGTGTAAGGAGGGGGCCAAGCAGGCCATGAAAGAAGTGGTGCTCGAACCGCTCACCAACTCGGACGTGCGCGCCCTGCTCGCCGCCGGCATGCCGACCCCCCGCCGCCCCCGGCTCCTCCGGCCCCGTCGCCCCGCCGACCGGGCTGGTGGGTGCGACTGACGGCCGAGGTGCGGGCGTTGAGGGACGCCGTGGCCGAGCGGGCGTGGGCGGCGTTCGCCACCGCGGTCACGACCGCCCGCCCGCTGGCCGCCGTCCTGCCGTGGACGCGGATCGCCCTGGTGGCCGGGGTGGTCGGGCTGGCCGCGGCTCTGACCGGGCTGCTTGTCCACTTTCTCTGCCCGTCGGCGGTGGCCGCGGCGGTCAGCGGGGTGGGGGTAGGGCCTACCTGCTCGCCGCCCGTTGAAGTCCGAGCGGTGCGGAATGCGATTCGTCCGGCCGGTCGCGCACCCCTCCGGTGCGTCAGCCCGTGCGGGCGGAGCGTGTTCCCCTTCGCCGATCTCACCCACTGCCCGAGGTCGCCGTGTCGATAACTGTCCTGCTCGACGTGTGGCACGTTAAATTTCGCATTCCTCACACGCGAACTGACTCCGCCGTGAAGGCCGCCCGCCGCATCTTGAACAGCATTACGCTCACTGCTGCCGTTCGCTGGGCGGTAGTGACCGAGGTCAGAAAACGCCCGGCGTTGGAGCCGGTGCGGGTGGCACTCGCCCGCTGAGGCGTGTCGATCCCGTCCCGCCGCGGTGGGGCGGGATCGCGTCGCACCCTTCGGCCAGGCGGGCTACGGGCACTGGTGCTTTTCTTGACCCGTCGACCGTCGGGTCCGCGGGTCGGGTCTACAACTGAACGCCAGATTGGTACGGGGGAGAGTCGTGGGGTGGTCTCGACGGTGCCGCAGGTGCCCACTCCCCGCCGCACACCAGTGCCGTGGAACCTCACTCGGCGGCGGACGAGTCGCGCACGTCACCCGCAACGATGAACAAATTGGCCCTGATCCCCATTTCTCATTTTTGTCGGCGGTCTTTGAAGTAGACCAACCGCCCCACTCCGCGAACGGTGGTCTGCACTGCAACTCCGGAGCCTCTGCCATGAAGACCTTCTGCCGCGCCGCGGCCTGGGTGATGCTGCTCGGCCTCGGGCTGTCGGTCGGCCACGGTCAACCACCGACCCAGCCGCCCGACCTGCCGACCAAGCAACCCGACCCGCCGACGGCCAAACCCGGCGGTGTGTCCACCCGCACCCTCGCCCCGCAGGCGATGAAACTGAGCGCGAACGGCCAGTACCTCCGCGTGTACCCGAAGGACGCGCTGAAACCGTTCGACAGCACCGATTTTTACGCGGAACGGCCGGTGACGGTGACGAAGGTGGAGTACGACGCGAAGACGCAAGAACTGCTCGTCGCCGTCGAGTTCGGCTGGGCGAACGCGGACGAAGAAAAATTCCGGGCGAGCATCGTGGAAAAGTATCGGGATGCCGGCCGCCCGGTTGATCTGAAGGCGATCACCATCATCCCGCTGGACGTGGTCAACTACTCGCTCGTCATCCGCGACGGCAACCAGTGCCAGTACTGCGGGCGGAAGTTCGTGACGAGCGAGCTGTCCCTCGACCACGTCATCCCGCGGAGCCAGGGGGGCGGCACCACGTGGGAGAACATCGTGTGCGCGTGCGTGGACTGCAACGTCCGCAAGGGCGGTCGTACCCCGCGGCAGGCGAACATGACTCTGGTGCGCAAACCCGAGAAGCCGAAGCGCAGCCCGGTGCTGAACCTGAAGCTGAGCCAGAAGAAGTACCAGACGTGGCAGTCATTCCTGGAGACGGCCTACTGGAGCGTCGAGCTGAAGTGAGCGACTGACTTGTTAGCCCGAAGCGCAAGCGAGGGGCCAGAGACTTCCTGGACAGGTCTCTGGCCCCTCGCTTG
>JANNQE010000072.1:0-10291 GCA_031441625.1 Planctomycetia bacterium | reverse complement strand
GGATAACCAATATGCCCGCTTGGGAACTACAACTGTTACCTAACTAAAAAGACCTCGGCCCGCAGGTAACTTGTTCCGGGGGGGCCGAGGACTGTTGGCGGACGACCGGCGGTCACCACGCGAAGTGGCTGAACGCCTTGTTGGCTTCGGCCATCTTGACGGTCTGTTCGCGCTTGGCCATCGCTTCCCCTTCGCGGCGGGCGGCGGCGATCAGTTCGTCGGCCAGCCGCTGGAAGGTGGGCCGGCCGCTCTTGCCGCGGATGGCGACGAGCAGCCAGCGGATGGCCAGCGACTGCTGCCGCAGGGCCTTCACCTGCATGGGCACCTGGTAGTTGGCCCCGCCCACCCGCCGGCTCCGCACTTCGAGCGCCGGCTTTACGTTGTTGATGGCGTCGGTGAACACCTGGAGCGGGTCCACGTCGGGGATCCGCTTGCGGATCAGTTCCATCGCGTCGTAGAACACGCGGGTGGCGGTCGCCTTCTTGCCGTCGTGCATCAGGCAGTTGATGAACTTGCTGACCAGCAGCGAGTTGAACCGGATGTCCGGCCGGATCATCGTGTGGCCGGCGGTGCGGGTCTTCGTGGCCATTCGGAAAGTTCCAGGTTCCAGGTTCAAAGTCAGACGGCACGACACGCTTGCACGCCCCCGGCCCGCGACCCTGCCCAAGTCTGCACTTGGATCCTGGACCCTGGAACCGGGAAGTGCGAGTTACTTCCCTTCGCTCTTGGCCCCGTACTTGGAGCGGGCCTGCTGACGGCCTTGCACGCCCTGGCAGTCGAGCACCCCGCGGACGATGTGATACCGCACGCCGGGCAGGTCGCGGACGCGGCCCCCCCGCACCAGCACGATGCTGTGCTCTTGCAGGTTGTGCCCCTCGCCGCCGATGTACGCCGTCACCTCGATGCCGCTGCTCAGCCGCACGCGGGCCACCTTCCGCAGGGCCGAGTTCGGCTTCTTCGGGGTCATCGTCTTGACCACCGTGCACACGCCCCGCTTCTGCGGGCAGCCCTGCATGGCCGGGTGCTTCGGCTTGCTCCGCTGCACCTGCCGCGGCTTCTTCACCAGTTGGTTGATCGTCGGCATACTGTTTCAACCCGCTCCGGGGACATCCGCCGGGTGGCGGTCGAGGGAGAACAACCATTTAAGCAAAGTTTCCGCCGGCTTCCAGTGGAAGGAGCGAAAAATTGGCGAACCGGCGGCGTCGGGTGCCTGGGTGCCGATTCACACCCAGGCGGCTGACGCCGCCGGTTCACCGATTCCGGCTCACTTGGCGGTGGCCACTTGCGCGGCGTGCGAGCCGTACCCGCTGCCGGGCATGTTGATCCGCACCTCCGCCTCCTGGTGCAGCTTGAACCCGGTGCCGGCCGGGATCAGGTGGCCGAGGATGACGTTCTCTTTGAGGCCGACGAGGTAGTCCACCTTGCCGGCGAGGGCCGCCTCGGTGAGCACCTTCGTCGTCTCCTGGAATGACGCCGCGGAGATGAAACTGTCCGACTGCACGGCCGCCTTCGTGATGCCGAGCAACTGCACCTCGCAGTCGGCCGGGGTGGGGGCGACGAACGTGGGCAGCTTCTTCTTCCCGCCGGCCGCTTGCAGGGCCGCCCGCTCCTCCTCGAACTGGTCGCGGGTGACGATCTTGCCGGCGGCGAAGCTGGTGTCGCCGGGGTTCACCACCTTCACGCACTGCTCGATCAGGTTGCGGTTGATCTCGTCGAACACGAAGCGGTCGAGCACCAGCCCCGGCAGCAGCTTCTCGTTGTCCCCGATGTTCGTCACCTTCACCTTCCGCAGCATCTGGGACACGATGATCTCGATGTGCTTGTCGTCGATGTCCACCCGCTGGGCGCGGTACACCGCCTGCACCTCCCGCACCAGGTACTCTTGCACGGCCTCGGCCTTGCTGATCTCCAGGATGTCGTGCGGCACGAGCGGGCCGTACACCAGGGCGTCGCCGGCCTTCACGTACTCGCCCCGCTGCACCCGCAGTTGGGCACCGGCCGGCACCACGTGATCGCGGCTCGGCTGGCCGGTCGGCTTGCCGTCGTCCGTACACGGCGTGACCAGGACGATCCGCTTGCCCCGCTTCTTCTCGCCCATCTCGACGATCCCGGACACGGCCGCCATGACGGCCGGGCTGCGGGGGCGGCGGGCCTCGAACAGTTCCGTCACCCGCGGCAGGCCGCCGGTGATGTCGAGCTGCTTGGCCATCTCCCGCGGGGTCTTGGCGATGAGCGTGCCGGCGCTCACCAGGGTGCCGTCCTCGACCATCAGGTTGGCCCGTTCGGGGATGGCGTACCCCTTCAGCACGTTCCCGCGGCCGTCCTCGATCTGAATGGTCGGGTGCAGGTTGCCCTTGTGCTCGATGATGGTCAGGCGGGTGATGCCGGTGACGTCCTTCTCCTTGCGGAGGGTCTCGCCCTCCTTCATGTCCACGAACCGCACCTTGCCGGCCTCGTTGCAGTAGATGGGCAGGGCGCTCGGGTCCCACTTGACCAGCGGCGCGCCGCCGGCCACCTCCTGCCCGTCCGTCACCAGCAGTTCGGCCCCGTAGGGGATGCTGTACTTCTCGATGATCTCGCGGTCGGACGCCCGCAGGACGAACAACTCGCCGGTGCGGGACACCACCACCCGCTGACCGGCGTTGTTGGTCACCGCCTCCAGCCGCTCCACCTGCACCACCCCGCCCTTCTTCGCCTTGTACTCGTTCTCCAGGTTGGCCCCGGTGTTCGCCGCCCCGCCCAGGTGGAACGTCCGCATGGTCAGTTGCGTGCCCGGCTCGCCGATGCTCTGGGCGGCGATGATGCCGACCGCCATGCCCTCCTCCACCAGCGCTCCGGTGGACAGGTCCATGCCGTAGCACAGGCGGCAGATGCCCAGACTGGCCTGGCAGGTCATCGGGCTGCGGACGGTCACCTTGTCGATGCCCACCTCTTCCACCATCCGCGCCTTGTCCGGCGACACCATCTCGTTCTCTTCGACGATCTCCACCTGGGTGGTCGGGTTCAGGATGGTGTTGCGGGACACCCGCCCGCGGATGGCGTCGAAGAGCGGGCGGTCCACCTCGTCGCCCTTGTACATCACCCCCTTGGTGATGCCCTGAGTGGTGCCGCAGTCCATGAGGGTGATGACCACGTTCTGCGCCACGTCGGCCAGCTTGCGGGTCAGGTAGCCGGAGTCGGCCGTCTTCAGGGCCGTGTCGGCCAACCCCTTGCGGGCACCGTGGGTGGAGCTGAAGTACTCCAGCACGGTCAGCCCTTCGCGGAAGTTGCTCTTGATGGGCGTCTCGATGATCTCGCCCGACGGCTTGGCCATCAGCCCCCGCAGGCCGGCCAACTGCCGAATCTGCTCCTGGCCCCCGCGGGCACCCGAGTGGGCCATCAGGTAGACCGGGTTCAGGTACGGCACGTCCTTCCCGTTCTCCATGCGGCGGTCGTTCTTCAGCTCCTTCATCAGCTCTTTGGTGATCACCTCGCGGGCCTTGTTCCAGGCGTCGATCGTCTTGTTGTACCGCTCCTGCTCGGTGATCGTGCCCCGCTCGTAGAACTTCCGCTGCTTCTCCACCTCCTTCTCGCCCTCCTTCAGGGCGGCGGCCTTGATGTCCGGCGTCCGCAGGTCGGACGCGGCGAAGCTCAGCCCGCTCTTGGTGGACTCGCGGAAGCCGATCTCCTTCATGCGGTCGAGGAGCGCGATGGTCTCGCGGCGGCCGAGCACCTGGTAGCAGTCGGCGATGATGCGGCTCAGGTACTTGGTGCCCAGGGCCAGGTCGTAGAAGGCCATCTTCGCCTTCAGGATGTCGTTGAAGATGACCCGCCCGACGGTGGTGCGGACGAGGCCGTTGTTCTTCCGCGGCACCTCGCCCGGCTTGGTCGCGCCCCGCTCGTCCTTCACCTCACTGATCACCTTCTTCTGGATGGGCAGCCGCACCTGGATCTTGGCGTGGACGCCCAGCTTGCCCTCGGCGTGCGCCTGGAACACCTCGCCGGGGCTGTGGAAGATCATGCCGTCGCCGGCCTCCACCTTCTCGCCCTCTTCGCCCCGCGCGGCGGTCAGGTAGTAGCAGCCCATCACGATGTCTTGCGACGGCGTGATGATCGGGTTGCCGTTGGCCGGGCTGAACACGTTGTTCGTGGACATCATCAGCGTGTACGCCTCCACCTGCGCCTCAATGGACAGCGGCAGGTGGACGGCCATCTGGTCGCCGTCGAAGTCGGCGTTGAACCCCTTGCACACCAGCGGGTGGATGCGGATGGCGTTGCCTTCGATCAGCACCGGCTCGAACGCCTGGATGCCCATGCGGTGCAGCGTCGGGGCGCGGTTGAGCATGACCGGGTGGTTCTTCGTCACCTCTTCCAGGATGTCCCACACCTGCTCGTCCTTCCGCTCCAGCATCTTCTTGGCCGACTTGATGGTGTCGGCGTGGCCGAGTTCTTTCAGGCGGCGGATGATGAACGGCTGGTACAGCTCGAGCGCGATCTTCTTCGGCAGCCCGCACTGGTTCAGCTTGAGTTCCGGGCCGACGACGATGACCGACCGGGCGGAGTAGTCCACCCGCTTGCCGAGCAGGTTCTCGCGGAACCGGCCCTGCTTGCCCTTGATCATGTCGGTGAGCGACTTGAGCGGGCGGTTGCTGCTGCCGAGCACCGGCCGCTTGCACCGGTTGTTGTCGAACAGCGCATCGACCGACTGTTGCAGCATCCGCTTCTCGTTGCGGATGATCACTTCCGGCGCGTTCAGGTCCACCAGCTTCTTCAGCCGGTTGTTCCGGTTGATGATGCGGCGGTACAGGTCGTTCAGGTCGCTCGTGGCGAAGTTGCCGCTGTCGAGGAGCACGAGCGGGCGGAGGTCCGGCGGGATGACCGGGATGCACTCGAGCACCATCCACTCGCACTTGTTGTTACTGCCGAGCAGCGCCTGGACGGTCTTGAGCCGCTTGACCAGTTCCTTTTCGCGCTGCTTGCTCTTCTTCTCGCCCTTCAGTTGCTCGGCCTCCAGCCGCTGCCGCAGTTCGTAGGCCAGGTCGGCCAGGTTCAGCTTCTCGAGCAGCTTCTTGACCGCCTCCGCGCCCATGTCCACTTCGAACTCGACGCCGGGGTGCTCGTCGCGGATCTTCTTGTAGTCGTCCTCGGTGAGCAGTTGCCGCTCCTTGAGGATCGGCTTGTCGCCCTTGCCCAACTCGCCCGGGTCGATGACCACGTAGTCCTGGAAGTAGACGATCTTTTCCAGGCTGCTCGTCTTCATGTCCAGCAGGGTGCCCAGGCGACTCGGCATCGCCTTGAAGAACCAGATGTGGACGACCGGGGCGGCCAGTTCGATGTGCCCCATCCGCTTGCGGCGGACGCGGCTGTGCGTCACCTTCACCCCGCACTTGTCGCAGATCATGCCCTTGAACTTCATCCCGCGGTACTTGCCGCACGTACACTCCCAGTCCTTCTCCGGCCCGAAGATGCGCTCGCAGAACAGGCCGTCCTTCTCGGGGCGGTAGGTGCGGTAGTTGATCGTCTCCGGCTTCTTCACCTCGCCGAAGGACCAACTCCGGATGTCGTGCGGGGAGGCCAGCGAGATGCGGACGGCCCCGTAGTCGTTGATGCGGTCGTAGCTGCCGGATTCGGCGGCGGCGGCGGCGGCGGCGGTGCTCATATGTGGGTTCCGTGGGGGCGTCGGAAGGGGGTTTGGTTGGTGCGCAGCCAGGCGGTTCGACCGCCCTAACTTGTGTGCGTTGCTCGAACGCTGTTGGCGACAGTCGCCATCGACCACACGCCGCGGAGCGGCCGTCGGGTGTAGCCCAGGCGGAAGCCCTGGGTCAGGAGTCCACCCGTTCACCACGCCCCGGAGGGGCCGTCGTCGCTTCCGTTCGCCGGCCCCTCCGGGGCGGGTGAGATCGGTGGCGTCGAGCCCAGGGCTTCCGCCCTGGGCTACATCCGTCGGCCCCTCCGGGGCGTAACCGGCTCACGCCCGCTTCTTCTCCAACTGCATGTTGAGACCCAGCCCGCGGATCTCGTGAGTGAGCACGTCGAAGCTGGCCGGGGTGCCGGCTTCGAGGGTGTTCTCGCCCTTCACCATGCTCTCGTAGATCTTGGTGCGGCCCTCCACGTCGTCGGACTTCACGGTGAGCAACTCCTGGAGGATGTAGGCGGCCCCGTAGGCCTCGAGCGCCCACACTTCCATCTCGCCGAACCGCTGCCCGCCGAACCGCGCCTTCCCGCCCAGCGGCTGCTGGGTGATGAGCGAGTACGGCCCGGTGGCGCGGGCGTGCACCTTGTCGTCCACCAGGTGGTGCAACTTGAGCATGTACATGTACCCGACCGTGACCCACTGCTCGAACTTCTCCCCGGTGCGGCCGTCGTACAGGATGCTCTTGCCGCTGTCGTCGATGCCGGCCTCCTTGAACACCGCCTTGATCTCCTCCTCGCTCGCCCCGTCGA
The DNA here is from genome assembly GCA_031441625.1 of Planctomycetia bacterium. Taxonomy (GTDB): domain Bacteria; phylum Planctomycetota; class Planctomycetia; order Gemmatales; family Gemmataceae; genus JALHQU01. The sequence continues at coordinate 3,868 of JANNQE010000072.1, read as the reverse complement.
ACACCGGGGTGATGGCGCGGAAGTTCAGCTTGCTGGCGGCGTACCCCAGGTGGGTTTCCAGGATCTGGCCGACGTTCATGCGGCTGGGCACGCCGAGCGGGTTGAGGATGATGTCCACCGGGGTGCCGTCTTTGAGGAACGGCATGTCCTCCTCGGGCAGCACCTTGGAAATCACCCCCTTGTTCCCGTGCCGGCCGGCCATCTTGTCGCCGACGCTGATGACCCGCTTGGTGGCCACGTACACCTTCACCATCTGCTGCACGCCGGTGGGCAGTTCGTCGCCCCGCTTCAGGCTGTTCGACTTGCGGTCCTGCTCGTCGATGAAGAACTGGAGCCGCTCCCAATGGCGGGCGTAGATCTTGTTCGCCGCCTTCAGCTTGTCCGGCGTGCGGATGTCCAGGTCTTCCATCTTGAACCCGCGGGCCTGCTCGGCCACCACCTTGTCGTCCTTGTCCGAGCCGAACGCCGCCTTGTCCTTGCCCTTCAGCTCCTTCTTGTCCACCACCTCCGACAGCGCCTCGATGAACTCGCGGAACTGGGAGGCGATCTTCTCCGCGTAGTCCGTCTCGATCCGCCGCTCCTCCTTGATGAGGTCCTTCTTCTCCTCCTCCGTCATGCTCGCCCGGCGGCTGAACTTCTGCGCCTGGATGACCACCCCTTCGACGCCCGACGGCACTTCCAGGCTGTCGTTCTTCACGTCCTCCCCGGCCCGCCCGAAGATGGCGTGCAGCAGCTTCTCCTCCGGCGTCAGCTCGCTCCGGCTCTTGGGCGACACCTTGCCGACGAGAATGTCGCCCGGCTTGACGAACGTGCCGATCCGCACGATGCCGTTGTCGTCCAGGTTGTTCAGCGCCTTCGGCGACACGTTCGGGATGTCGCGGGTGAACTCCTCCTTGCCCAGCTTCGTCTCGCGGATCTCGATGTCGAACTCCTCGATGTGGATCGAGGTGTACGTGTCGTTCTTGACCAGCCGCTCGTTGATGATGATGGCGTCTTCGAAGTTGTAGCCTTCCCACGACATGAACGCGACGAGCACGTTCCGCCCGAGGGCCAACTCGCCCTGGTGGGTGGCCGCCCCGTCGGCGAGCGTCTGGTTCTTCTTCACCTTCTGGCCGAGCGCGATGATCGGCTTCTGGTTCAGGCACGTCCGCTCGTTCAGCCCGTGGAACTTCCGCATCACGTACTCGCGGACGATCTTGTCCTTCTCCTCGATCTTGATCCGCTCGCTGTCGGCGTACACCACCGTGCCGTCTTCCTGCGCCTTCACCAGCATCCCGCTGTGGCGGGCCACTTCCCGCTCCAGGCCGGTGGCCACGATGGGCGGCTCGGTGACGAGCAGGGGCACCGCCTGCCGCTGCATGTTCGACCCCATGAGCGCGCGGTTGGCGTCGTCGTGCTCGAGGAACGGGATCAGCCCGGCCGACACGCCGACCATCTGCTTGGGCGACACGTCCAAGTAGTCCAGTTCGGTGGACAGGATGCCGGTCAGTTCGCCGCTCGCCCGACCGTTCACCCGCTCCAGCACGATCTTGTCCTTCTCCACCTCGGTGTCGGCCGGGGCCAGCCGCAGGGTGCTCTCCTCGTCGGCCCGCAGGGGCACCGGCGCGTCGTTCGTCAGCTTGCCCTTGTTCAGCTTGCGGTACGGGGTGGTGAGGAACCCGTACTCGTCGATCTCGGCGAAGATGGCGAGACTCGAAATCAACCCGATGTTCGTGCCTTCGGGCGTCTCGATGGGGCAGATGCGGCCGTAGTGCGAGATGTGCACGTCCCGCACCTCGAAGCCGGCCCGCTTGCGGTTCAGGCCCCCTGGCCCGAGGGCCGACAGGCGTCGCTCGTGCGTCAGTTGCGACAGCGGGTTGGTCTGGTCCACCACCTGGCTCAGCTCGCTGCGGCCGAAGAAGTACTCGATGGCCGCGGACACGCTCTTCGGGTTGATGAGCGTGCGGGGGGACATCTCCTCGGCATCCTTGATGGCCATCCGCTCTTGCACGGTGCGGCGGAGCTTGAGGAAGCCCTTCCGCATCTCGTCGGCGGCCAGTTCGTCGATGGTGCGGAGGCGGCGGTTGCCCAGGTGGTCGATGTCGTCCACCACCACCCCGGCGGTACTGCTGCGGAGTTGGAGCAGGTACTTGATGGCGTTGACGAAGTCCACCGCCCGCAAGGTCATTTCCGTCTCGGGCACGTTCTGGTCGAACTTGCGGTTGATGCGGAACCGCCCGACGCGCCCCAGGCGGTAGCGGTTCTGGTCGTTGAACTTCTCGCGGAACAGGTCGCGGGCCTTCTCCAACTGCGGCGGGTTGCCCGGCCGCAGCCGTTGGTAGATCTTCAGCAGGGCCTGCTCGTGGCTCTCGGTCCCGTCGTCGGCGAGCGACTGGAGGATGATCGGGTCGGTCGGGAACGGCAGGATGGTCAACTCTTTGATGTGCGCGGCGATCGCTTTATCGACGACGGCGTTGCTGAACCCCTTGCCGGCGTCCAGGTACACCTCGCCCGTTTCGGGGTCGATCACGTCGTCGACGGCGATGCACCCGAGGACGCCGTTCTCCGGGTCGCCGACCAGCCGCGCCCGCAGGGCGGTGGCGTCCTTCCCGAACTTCACCTTCTCGATGTGCGGGTAGAACTCGGTCAGCAGGCCAGCCGTGCGGCCGTACTGCGGGTCCATCGCCCGCAACAGGGTGAGGGCGCTGAACTTGCCGGACTGGTCGATGCGGACGCCCAGGGTGTCCTTCTTGGTGCAGTTGATCTCGATCCAACTGCCCCGCTCGGGGATGACCCGGCAGGAGTGCAGGTCGCGGTCGCCCTCCCGCTCGCACACGAAGTCGACGCCGGGGCTGCGGTGCAACTGGCTCACCACCACCCGCTCGGCCCCGTTGATGATGAACTCGCCCCCGCCGATCATGATGGGCATGTCGCCCAGATACACTTCTTCTTCCAGTTGCGTGCCGTCGGCCTTCTTCAGCCGCAGCCAGACGCGGAACGGGCGGCCGTAGGTGAGCCGCAGTTGGCGGCACTCGTCCGGGTCGTACCGGGGCTTGCCCAGCTCGTACCGGCTGTATTCCAGACTGACCTTCTTGTCGTAGCTCTCGATGGGGAAGATTTCTTGCAGCACCCCTTCCAGGCCGGTGGGCGTGCGGCGGTCGGGCATCACGTCCAGTTGGAGGAAGCGGGCGTAGGAGCGGGTCTGGATGTCGGTGAGCGGCGGCACCGGCGCGGCGTCGCCGAACTGCTCGAAGCGGCGTTCGTCGGTCGGGGCGATGATGCGGTTGGCGGGAATGGTCATCGGGGGTCGGCTCCTGACCCGGCACACATGAACGGGTCGACACGGGGGCACGCGCCATTGTTGCCGGGGGAAATTCGGCAACGGGCTTGCGGCTACCGGGCGAAAGCGTTATTGGTGTCGGGAGTGAGGGATCGAACCGGCGCAGGGGCGGACGCCACGAACGCCGCCGACTTCACAAGACCCACCGGCCGGCCGCTCGCACTCTCAATTCGTGCGGGCCACCGAGCAGACAGGGGAAAGTCGGAGTAAGGTTCGCGGGCCGAGACGTTTCGGGGGAAGCAGATCGCGGGCGGAAGCAGGTGGGCTGCGCGCATTGTCACCACTTGCTACGCGATTTTGGGCACCACGGTTGGCAAGGTGGATCCGACCGCGATTGGTCAGACTACAGTGCGAACGGCGTGCCCGAAAAATCGACTGGACGCAACTTATAAAAATAGTGTACCCGGAGCGGGGGGTCAAGAGTCAAGACCACCCGCTCCGGGAATTCTTTTTTCTTTTGCCGAAACTGCCGAAACGACAAAGCCGACCGAATCGGAACAGGCGAGCCGGGAGCGTGAGCGACTGGAGTTCAACATCTCCGGTCGCTCA
>JANNQE010000071.1:0-4281 GCA_031441625.1 Planctomycetia bacterium | reverse complement strand
CGACGTGAGTCCGCCGGTGCCGTCCTGGTGAACCGGCGGCGTGAGCCGCCTGGGTACGAAGCACCGGCGGACTCACGTCGCGCCGTTCGCCCGGTCACGCCGCGAAGCCGTGCTGTTTGCGGTGGTACGGGCCGTCGTAGTTCTGTGTGCTCTTGCTCGGCTCCAACCGGCCGTCGCCGGCCACGTCCTTCACCTTGTCTTGCAGGGCGGTCATCTCGGCCGCGGTCATCGGCGTGAACCCGCTGCCGATCTGGAGCGCCTGATCCAGGTACTTCTCGGAGTCGATGCCGACCACCAGCGACGACACCGGCGTGCTGAGCGCGTACCGGATGGCGTCGTCGGCCGAGCACACCCCGCTCGCCGGGATCACGCCACCCTGCGCCAGGTTGCCCCCGCCCAGGCTCTTCATGCCGATGGCCCCGATGCCCTTCGCGGCCAGCGCCGGCATCACCTCCCGCAGGCTACTGCGGTACCAGTAGTCGCACACGTTCACCGGCAGTTGCACGGTGCTCCACGGGTGCAGCGGGAGCATCTTCAGGAAGATGTGCGGGGCCTTGTGCCCGGTGAACCCGAGGAACCGCACTTTGCCTTCTTGCTGGGCCTTGATGGCTTCGGCGAGTGCCCCGCGCTCGACGATCCAGTCCGGGTCGTTGTCGTAGTTGATCTCGTGGAACTGCCACAAATCCAGGTAGTCGGTCTTCAACCGCCGCAGGCTGTCTTCCAGGTGCTGCCGGGTGCCGGCCGCGTCGCGGGAGCAGTTCTTCGTCATCAGGAACACGTCCTTCCGCCGCCCGCCCTCGGCCAGGGCTTTGCCCATCAACTCCTCGCTCCGGCCTTCGTGGTAGTCCCAGGCGTTGTCGAAGAAGGTGAACCCGCTGTCGGCGGCGCGCTGCACCAGTCGGATGGCGGAGGCGTCGTCGAGTTCGGGTTGGGCGAAGTGCCAACCGCCGAAGCAGAGGAGCGACACGTTCGCGCCGGTGCTGCCGAGCGGGCGAGTGGGGAGGGACATCGTGAAGGTCTCCGTGGGGTGGGTGCTGCTGTTGTACCTGATCGGCCGGGGGGATAGTGTACCGTCGGCGGTTCGCCCGTCCCACGTCACGACCGGAGACCCGACATGCGCACCCTCACCCTGCTGGCCGCGGTGTTCGCCCTCCCGCTGTTCGCCGCCGACCCGCCGAAGAAGGACGACAAGACGACGAAGGTGACGGGCACGTTCACCGTGCCGAAGGAGCAGGCGTCGTTCGAGAAGCTGACGCTGGAAATCCGCCTGTACGAGTACGACCCGAAGGTGGCGGATAAGGGGGCCGAACTGGTGGAGAAGGTGGAGGTGAAGGACTTCAAGCACGAGAAGGGCAAGGAGACGGTGGAGAAGTTCGAGGTGGGGGCGAAGGGGATGCTGAAGGATGGGAAGGCGTACTACCTGACGCTGTATGTGCTGGACGGCGAGACGCGGGTGAGCCGCGGCGACCTGAGCCACGACGCCGGCCTGGGCAAGGTGCTGACCGACAAACACCCGCGGGAGGTGAAGGCGACCGCCCGGCAGATCGGCGGCAAGAAGTAGCACCACTTTCCGTACAACCACCGCACCCCCTTTCCCGGCGGAGGCCGCCCGTGACGCCCGCGATCGTCCTGTTGTTCACGTTCGTCGGCATTTCGGCCGCGTCGTTCGCCATGTTCTGGGGCATCACGCTTTTCGCCCAGAAGTTCCTGTACAACGGGCCGGCCGACAAACTGCCCCTCCGAGCCGCCGTCGCCGGCCTGCTCCTCGGCTGCTTCCTCACCGCCTGGATCTACGTCAACACCCGCGCCGACGGGGAGAACAAGTACGGCGTCATCCACCAGTTCAGCCCGAACGACAAGTCGGCCCCGGTGGCCAAGTTCCAGGCCGTGCGGAACAAGCTCGACCCGAACCTGAAGGCGGTGGGCGAGGAGACGGTCACGTTCGAGTGGCTGCCGACGGACAAGGGCGAGCGGTACGTGCCGACCAACCCGAAACCGGCCGGCAACCCGTTGCCGTTCGCCGTCGCGTCGCCGGTGCATTCCACCACCGCCCTGCTGCTGGACGACGCCGGCAAGCCGGTGCGGTACGAGGCGGTGATGGACGCCAAAGGGTACGCCGGGGAGAAGTACACGTTTCAGGAGAAGGGCGGCGGGCGGACCATCCTGCTGACCCGCGGTCAGGACACGGCCCAAGCCGAGCGGATCGCCGTTGTGTCGCCAAGCGGCGGGGCGGTGTTCCTGGCGCTCGCCCTGAACGCGCTGCACATGGTCGTCTGGTTCGTCGTCTTCTGGCCGGTGCTGCGGTTCAACGTGGGGCACGCCATCGGGTTCACGGTGGTGTTCTTCGCCATCGCCACAGTGCTGCTCATGCCCCTGCTGTTCGACATGAACAAGGTGGCGAAGCCGACGGCGCTCACCACGCCGACGACCAAATCATGAGTGCTCAGCGGGGGGCGTGAGCCCCTTGAGCACTGGCAACTCAGGGGGCTCACGCCCCCGCTCAGGGACCAGACAACTGGTGCGACGTGATGACCCCCGACGACAAGCTCGCCGCCATCCTCGCCGCCGTGCAGACTGACCCCGGCAACCGGGGCTTGGCCCGCGACACGCACGACAACCTGTTCACCGCCACGAAGGGGGATTTCGAAGCGGCGTGCCGGAGTATTGCGGAACACCCTGCACCCGGCATCGCAGTGTCAACGGGTTTCTACATTCCCACCGCCAATCCACCAGCCCACGAAACGGACGGCCCTCTTGGTGCGGTGTTCCTGCACCGGGGCCTGGAACCACTCGGGGTGCAAATCCACTTGGCCGGACCGGCCGCACCGCTCGCCCGACTTCTCAGGCGCGTGGCGGGCGTACAGACCGATAGCTTGGGTTTCGAGTTGCGAACCAGGGAGAAGCGATACACACACGAACTCTGGCTGGAAGTGGCCGGCCCTGCCGCGGACGGCAAGTGTTACTCGATGCGTGGGCGGGACATCACAGCCCATGGGCATGATTGGTTTCGGGAGCGGATGTGGGAGCAGAAAGTGAACGGGTCGCGACATGAAGTGTGGATCGGCATCGGCGACGGCGGGAACGAGATCGGCATGGGGAAGATTCCGCACGAGACCGTCGTGAAGAACATCCCGAACGGCGACCTGATCCACTGCCGCGTGCCGACGGACCACCTGATCGTCGCGGGGGTGAGCAACTGGGGGGCGTATGCCCTGGCCGCGGGGGTGTTCGTGCTGAAGGGCATCACCCCGCCGGCGGACCTGTTCGACCCCGACCGTGAGCGGGAGATCCTCGAAGTGATGGTGCGCGAAGGCCCGTTGGTGGACGGCGTGACCGGCCAGCAGACCGCGACCGTCGACGGGTTGACGTGGGACGAGTACGTGAAGCCGCTCATCCGGATTCGGGAGATCTTGGAATCGTGAACACCGCCGCCGATGTCCGCGCCGCCTGTCGTGCCGGGCAACTCGCCACGCCGACGCCCGGCCTCGCCCCCGGCTTCGTGCAAGCCAATCTGGTCATGCTACCCGCGGATTGGGCGTTCGACTTCCTGCTCTTCTGCCAACGCAACCCGAAGCCGTGCCCGCTGCTGGATGTCACCGACACCGGCGACCCCGAACCGAAGTATGCCGCCCGCGGTGCCGACCTGCGAACCGACCTGCCCGCCTACCGCGTGTGGGAGAACGGCCAACTCGTCGCCGAGCCGACCGACGTGCGGGAGTTTTGGCGGGCAGACTTGGTGTCGTTCCTGATCGGCTGTTCGTTCACCTTTGAATCGGCGCTGATCGAACGCGGCTTACCCGTGCGGCACATCGAGCAGAAGCGGAACGTGCCGATGTATCGCACGAGCATCCCGTGCAAGCCGGCCGGTCGCTTCCGCGGCCCGCTCGTGGTGAGCATGCGGCCGATGACGCCCGCCCAGGCCATTGAGGCGACGCGCGTGTGCGACGGCTTCCCGCTGGCGCACGGCACGCCGGTGCATTGCGGCGACCCGTCGGCCATCGGCATTTCAGATTTGTACAGACCGGATTACGGCGAGGCGGTGGACATCCGCCGCGGGGAAGTGCCGGTGTTCTGGGCGTGCGGCGTCACCCCGCAAGCGGCGGTCGCCGAGGCGAAGCCGCCGTTCGCCATCACGCACAAGCCGGGCCACATGTTCCTGACGGATTTGCGCGACCACCAGATGCGGGGGTAGTTTAGGGTGGGTCGCTCTCGCCGAGAGCGACATCCGAACCGGCTCTCGGCTAGGGTGGCCCGCTCTCGCCGAGGGCGGGAACCAAGACC
>JANNQE010000070.1:0-1560 GCA_031441625.1 Planctomycetia bacterium | reverse complement strand
GTCGCAACAGCTTGCCAAGGTTGAGTTTGGGCAGGATTCGCCTCGCTATGCGGCGTCATTTGCCCAAATTGTCACGCCGCCGCAAGTCTTGTTCTGGCAGGCGATTACGCCCTGATGGCGGGTACTACCCGCGCTGTAGTGCTAAGGCGGCGGCCGCAAAGAGTCAGCGGGTTACGGTCACCCGGATGGGCGCGAGCGCGTGGGACTGTTTGACGACGGCCAACACGGCCCTCCGGACGGCGGCGGCGAACGCCTTGCCGTTCAGCACGCGGCGGACGGCTCGCACCTCGGCGTCGGACAGCGCGGTCGGAATGCGGAACGTGACGTGCCACTCGTCCAGGAGTAAGGTCTTCGACATGGCGGCTCTCGGGCGGGGAGTGCAGCACGGGCAAAGGCGAAGGGGGGTGGTGAGGAACACTTCTCGTCCGCACGGTTGACGCACCGATGAGGTGCGCGACCGGCCGGACGATTCCTGATCCCCCACCACTTCGACTTCAACGGGCGGCGAGCCAGCCGCCCTTCCGCAGGCCGCCGGTCAGTTGGGCGACGGCGGCGGTGACGGCCGCCCCCACCCCGCTCACCGCCGCGGCCAGGGCCGGCGGGCAGAACCGATAGACAAGCAGGGCGGTCAGCCCGACGGCCAGCCCGACGCCGAGCGTCACCAGGGCGATCCGCTTGAGCGGCAGCACGGCGGTGAGCATGCGGGCGGTGAGCGTCACGGCCTGCACCGCCGCCGTCGCCCGGTCGAGGGCGGCGTCCTTCCACTCTGCCATCTTCGCCTTCAACGTCTGCCACCAGTTCGGCTTGGAAATGGTCGGCACCATCGGAGTGGGCGGCGTGGGCGGCGGTGGGGTCGGCCCGCCGGCGGTGAGCATCGCCCGCACGTCCGGGTTGGTCAGCAGTTCCAGCACCACTTCTTTCATGGCCTGCTTGGCCCCTTCCTTGCAGGCGTCAGCGACGGCTTGAGGGAGGGCGTCGGCGAGCACGTCGAGGATCGAGTCGAGGCGGTCGAGCTGGTCGCCCAGCTGCTTGCGGGGCGGGCGGCCGTTCAGGGTCGCGGTCATCGAAGGTCTCCTGGTAAACGACGAGCCGCCGGGGGTCAGCCCGGCGGCTCTGGGGTGGGGAACGGGGGACTACTCGGGGCGGTGGGGGCGGAGGGCCCGACTCACCGCGGACAGGTCGGCGGCGGCGGTCAGCGCGGCGGCGGCGGCGTGGGTGGCCGGGCCGCCGAACATTACGGCCAACGCCACCAGTCCGCCCACGGCGACGGCCACCGGCAGCGAGCCGCGGGACAGCACCCAGCGGCCTGCGGCCACGCCGGCGGCGACGGCCAGGCGGGTGCGGTCGGTGCTGTTCAATCCCGGCCCGGGCAGCGGCGGGGGCGGCACGTCATCGGCGTCGTGCCACTCGCCGGCCTCGGCCCAGCGGTCGGCGGTCGGGTCGTCCCACGGGTCGGGCGGCGGGCGGTGGCGGCTCGGGAGGGCGTCGTCCGACAGGTCGCTCCTCAAGGCGTGGGCGACGGCCAACTTGACCGCCTCGGCCACCGCCTTGCCCGTCTCC
>JANNQE010000069.1:0-3887 GCA_031441625.1 Planctomycetia bacterium | reverse complement strand
GCGCTCGGCGATGCCTCGCGGCTAACCCGAGCGTCACTCACCCCACGAGCAACTTCCGCGCGTCGGCTACGCCGGGGGCGGGTTGGCCGTGCGCACTCGCGGTCACGCGGGCCAGGGCGGTCAGGTAGCGCCAGCGGTAGGCGGCGCGAGCGGTGGCGAACTCCTCCACCGTCGTGCGGTAGAACTTCTCGGCGTGCAGGGCACCGTCTTCGCTCACCGCGTACCTCCGCAGGACACCGAACACGGCCGCGGGTTCGGGCTTCGTCCCTTCGCCCAGGCGAGCGGTGAGGGCGGCGGCTCGGCCCTGGTCGTTCGCCTTGATCGCCGTTTCCAGTTCGGCCAGCAGCTTGTCGGCCGGCACGTCCTTCACCTTCTCCGCGTGTTCGCCACGCGGGTACGGCTGCCACTTGCTGAACTCGCCGCCACGGTTGCCGCGGTCGCTCGCCACCTGATACGCCCCCAGGATGAGGCTGCTGGCGGTGGTGCGGCTGTCGCCGATGCGGGCGATGTTCCGCCAGGCGTTGGCCGAGTCGCAGGCGTGAACGCCGATGCTGTCGCCGTGGCAACTGCCGACCGGCTTGTTCGCCGCGGTCTGTCCCTTCCGTCGGCCTTCGTCGCGCAGTGCCAGTTGGTTGGCCGCCAGGGTGATCGCTTCGCCGATGGCGTCCAGGCTGAACCCTGCCGCGAGCGCCTCCGCCGCCGCCCCCGCCGCGTCCTCCGGACTGCCGGCGAAGATGGCGTCGCACAGCTTGCCCACCCAGGCGTCGTCCGCCGCCTTCCCGCCGAGCGTCTTGCCGGCCAGCTTGTGCTGGTCGAGCAGCTTGGGCAGTAGCTCCCGCACCGGCTGAGAGTACTTGACCTGGTTCGGGTAGGCTTCGCTCTTCAGACAGTACCGCACCGACTGCCGGAGCAGGGTGTGCGTGTGCGCCGCCCCGACGAAGTCGAGCAGGTCCCACGACCGCGACACCAACACCACGCGGTGGACTTCGGTGGCGTCGTCCACCATCTCCATCAGCGGGTTGATGGCGTCGGCCGGCTTGCCCCCGCACATGCCGGCGAAGGCGCGCTCGGCGTAGCTGCCGTCCACCTTCCGCACGGCATCGCGGAGTTGCGCACCCGTCGGCACGTCGCCTTTGAACGGGACGATCGGCTTGAGCGTGTCCTTGTTCGCAGCGTCGGTCTCCTTGAAGCGGCTGGCGTTGCGGAACAGCACCTTCAGCACGGCCAGCGGGCGGAGCTTGGCGTCGGACTCCTCGGCCGCGATGTGGTAAGCCGGGGCGAGGGCCATGAGCGTGTGGAAGCCGACGTAGTCTTCCCCGCCGAACGCGCGGGCGTTGGCCAGCGCCGCCGCCGCGACCAGTGTCTTCAGGTCGGTGCCGTCGGACAGCTTCTTCATCGCCGCCGCCAGGAACTTGTCCGGCGGGGTGGTGCGGATGAAGTCCACGAGTGGGTCGAGGTCGCCGAAGGTGATGCGGTCGGCGGCGTCGTCCGCGTGCAGGCGGCCGAGGCCGAGGTCGGACGTGAGGGCGGCACCGAGGCCGGCGACGAACATGCCGCGGCCGACGTCACGGAGCATTTCACGACGGGAGAGGTGAGACATGGCAGACGCCCCGGAGAGAGGAGGACGGGACGGAGGTGATGATACCGCGGGGCGGGAGGTGAGTACACAACGGACTTGGTCACGCACTTGGAAGTGTGGACAGCGCGGCCAGCAGCGGCGGCGGGCTGTCGGGGTCGAGGTGGGTGAGGACGCCGTTCGTCACGCGGGCGCGGATGACTGCCGGGACTTCCGGGTCGTCGCTCGAGTTGTCGATGACGAGGCAGGAGTTCGCGTTGGCGGCGAACCAGGAGAGGTTGGCGAGTGAGCGGTGATACCGTTCAGAAATCTTGTCCTACGGCACGTCGTGCCCACCTTTGTGAACGCGAGTGGCGACCCTGCGCACGGCGATGTCTGGCGAAGCGACCGTGACGTAAAGCAGGTTGAACAACCCGCCGAGTCGCCGAACACGTTCGACGAGTGAGCGGTACTTGTCGGTACTCAACACCGTCTCCACCCCGACCGCATCTCCCCGCTCGACGGCCTCGACCACCTGCCGTTCGACCTGATTGGCGGCCGTCAGGAAGCATTCCAGCAGCACACCCGGCCGCGGGTCGGCAAACCCGACGTACCCGCGAGCGATCAGCAACTGTTTCGTCACGTCGTCGGGGTTGAGGAATGTGACGCCGTGCAACATATCCTTGAACGGCGAGTTCTGGACGCACGTCGTCTTGCCGGCACCGTTCGGACCGGCCACGATCCAGAGTTGGGCGACGGGGTTCACTTCGTCGGACTCGGCGGGTTGGACGCGATGGCGGCGAGCCGCGCCTGCTCGAAAGTGGCGAGCAGTTGGCGGGCGAACTCGTCACCCGCGTACCACTCGGCCATGGCGCGGGCTTCAGCCGACAGGGGGGGGTATTTTCCCACTTCCACCTCTGCGACTTGCGGCAGTTCTGGAGGCTGTCCGGACAATGTGGCAGTCGGGGTCATTTCGGCTCCCGTGTCGGGTGGCTCGCTCTCATTATCACACACGGCGGGTGGAACGCCAACCCCGCCGGTCAGTCGTAGGTCTCGCCGCCGGAGGCGAAGAGCTCGCCGTTCGGCCCGCCCTTGTACAGCCGCCGGCCGAGCGTGTGGTTGTAAGGCGTCCACGCCGACGGGCTGTGACGGTCCTCGCGGACCTCCTTCAGGACCATGTGCATCCGCGTGTCCATCATGTCGATGCAGTGAACTAGCATGGCCTCGGGCGTCATCGGCACCTTCGGGCTTCCAAACTCGTGCGTCCCGTGGTGGCTGAGGATCAGGTGCTTCAGCCGCACGGTCAGCTCGCGCGGGAACGCCTCGCCGGTCAACTCGCTCACCTGCGGCAGCTTCTCCGTCAGCATCTCCACGCCCATCGGGATGTGCCCGAGCAGTTGCCCCTCGTCGGTGTACCCGAACGCCTTGGTGAAGCTGAGCTCGCGGGTCTTGCCCATGTCGTGCAGGAACAGGCCCATGAGCACCAGGTCTTTGTCCGCGCCGGGGTAGAACGGCACCACCCGCTCGGCGATGTCCATCATCACCACCGTGTGCTCGAGCAGCCCGCCCAGGTAGGCGTGGTGCAGCTTCACCCCGGCCGGGCAGGCGGTGAACGCCCGCACGAACGGGTCGTCCATCAAGAAGCATTCGGCCAGCGCCCGCAAGTGCGGGTTCCCCAGCCGCAGCAGGTGCGTGCGGAGCCGCTCGTACAGCTTCGGGATTTCCTGCTCGGACTGCGCCAGGAAGTCGCTCGCAATGACCTTGTGCGAGTCCACCTTCTCGACCCGGTCGAGCACCACCTGCATGCCGCCTTGATACAGTTGGGCTTTTCCCTCGCACTGCACGTAGTCGGCGTTCTCGAACGTGCGGAACACGTTCTCGCCGGCGTTGAACAGGCGGGCGGGGATGCTCCCGGTGCGGTCCCGTAGTTCCATCTGGATGAACGGGATGCCGTTCCGGTTCACCCGCAGTTGCTTGTCGGTGACCAGGTAGATGTCGTCCAGCGACTCGCCGTCGCGGAGGTGTTCGACGAACCGCCGTCCCATGCCGTGCCTGCTTTCTTGGGAAGTGAAGAGTCCGGGTATGGTAGCAGGCGGGCGGCGGGGCGGAAGGGCGGCGGCTACAATGTGCCCGCCGTCGGAGTGGCGGCACAAATCCAACAACGCGGAGAGCGATCATGTCGAAGTGGCTTCTGAGCGCGGCGGTGGTGCTGGCGGCGGTCGTGGTCAGCCCGGCCGACGACAAGAAGGACGACAAGAAGGCGGACGTGGTGGTGAAGATCGTTCACGTCGATTCGGGCAAGGTGCTGGGCGTGGCCGACGATTCGGACGAG
>JANNQE010000068.1:0-7603 GCA_031441625.1 Planctomycetia bacterium | reverse complement strand
CACGTCCCGCTTGTAGAGCAGCAGCATCAGCGTGCCCACCCCGCCGCACACGAACACGCACACCACCAACCCGCCGAGGACGAGGATGAGCCACAGCGGGAAGCCGCCCTTGGCGGGCGGTGGTGGCGGTTCGTCGTCGTCGTCGCGGTCTCGCCTGGGCATGACGCACCTCCGGGAATCAGATCTCGTTGAGCGGCTCTTTCGCGTCGCCGAACCCGCCCTTCGGCCGCACGCCGAACTTGTCCATGACGGACAGGAACAGGCGGCAGAGTTGGCGGTTGTCCTTCCCGCGGTAGTCGATCACCCGCCCGCCCTGGATGCGCCCGCCGCCGCCGCCGACCATCACCACCGGCAACTGGTCGTTGTTGTGGCCGCCGGTCATCATGCTGCTCAGGTACATCATGGTGGTGTTGTCGAGGGCCGTCCGCTCGCCCTCCTGAATGCCGTCGAGCTTCTTGGCGATGTACGCCATCTGTTCGAGGAAGAACTGGTTCACCTTCAGCCAGTCGGCGGTGTCCGAGTGCGACAGCAGGTGGTGGATCATGTAGTCCACGCCCAGGTGCGGGAACCGCAGCGACGAGTGGTCGTTGTTCAGCTTCAGCGTACACACCCGCGTGGTGTCGGTCTGGAAGCCGAGCACCACGATGTCGGCCATCAGCTTCATGTGCTCGGCGATATCCTGCGGCAGCCCGTCCTTCGGCCGCGGCACGTTCGGCTTGTCGAGCGTCGGCTTCCACCCTTGCAGTTCGCCCTTCTGGTTCGCGCGGTCGAGCCGCTTCTCCACGTCCCGCACGCTGTCGAGGTACTCATCCAGCTTCCGCTGGTCGTTCGTGCCCAGCGTGCCGCGGAAGTCACTCGCGTCGGTCAGCACGGCGTCGAGCACGCTCTTGTCGCCCTTCGCCGCCCCGTCCTTGAACAGTCGGTCGAAGGCGAGTGCGGGGTAGAGTTCGAGCGGCGTCGGCGTGGTCGGCGAGCTCCACGAGATGTGCGAGCTGTACAGCATCGAGTAGTTCTTGTGGACCGACGGGTTGGCGGCCTCGCACGCCAGCACCAGGCTCGGCACCTTCGTGGTCGCCCCGATGTGGTCGGCGATCACCTGGTCGAAGCTCGTCCCGCTCTTGATCTCCCCGCCGGCGCTCAGCGGCGCACCCGAGAGCAAGTTCCCCGTCTGCGAGCTGTGGATGTTGCCCTTGGTGGCCTCGGCGTTGTACAGCCCGCTGATGAAGCAGGTCTTCTCCTTCACCGGCGCGAGCGACTCCAGCACCTTGCCGAACTCCAGCTTCTTGCCCTCGCCCTTCGCCCACCACTCCTTGCCGTGGAAGCCGTTGCCGCTGAACAGCACGGCCAGCCGGGTGGGGGCTTCCGGGGCCTTGCCCGGCTTGGGCGTGTCGCCCCACACGGCCCGTGATTCGAGCCACGGCAGGGCCATGCTCACACCGACCCCGCGGAGGAACGTGCGACGCGAGTGGGAAACGGTCATCGTTCAGCTCGGAGGGTTTGTGGTTGAGGGTTCAACAGGAGGAACACGGATGACACGGAACAAGCAGGGATGAAGAGGGTCAGAAACAATCACTGTTCTGTCGGATCCTCTTCATTCCTGCTTTCATCCTCTTCATCCGTGTCCTGTCTTCATTAGTCCTTGTAACTAGCGCCGCGGATGTCGCGGAACTGCTTGCTCGTCACGACCTTCTCCACCACTGCCGACATCGTACCACCTTTCGCGGCCACCGCCTGCATGTCGTCCAGCAGCGGTTCATCCGACAACTGCACCGACCGGCCGAGCGCGTAGCCGAGCAGCTTCTTCAAGAACTGCCGCTCGAAGGCGTCCTTCCGTTTGGTCAACAGGTACCCCCGCAGCCCGTCGATGCCGCTGAACGCGGTGCCGTCCATCGCCTTCGCGTTCACGTCGATGGGTCGCCCGGCGAGGTCTTGAGTCCGCTTGCGGCCGATCGGGTCGAAGCCTTCGAGCGAGAACCCGTAGGCGTCGATCCGCTGGTGGCAGACGGCACACTTCGCATCGCTGCTGTGCTTCTCCACCAGTTGCCGCACGGTCAGTTTGTCGGTGGCGGCCTCGTCGTCGGGCAGTTGCGGCACGCCCTTCGGCGGGCGGGGCAGCTTCTCGCCGAGCAGCACTTCCGAGACCCAGTTGCCGCGCAGAATCGGGCTGGTGCGACTCGCCCCGGAATGCATGGCGAGCGTGGCACTCAGCCCCAGAATCCCCCCGCGGCCGTGCTTCTTCACGCCCTCCACCCGCCGCCAAGCGGTGCCGTTCACACCCGGCACGCCGTAAAACTTGGCGAGCGCTTCGTTCAAGTACGCCGCGTCGGAGTCGAGCAGGTCGCGCACCGTGCGGTCGGCGGTGAACAGGTCGGTGAAGAACAGTTCCGCTTCCGTGTGCATGTCGCTCCGCAACTTGGCGAACTCGGGGAAGTGCCGCTCGCTCTTCTCGTTCAGCGTGGCGAAGTCGCGGACGTGCAGCCACTGGCAGCCGAACTCGTTCCCCAGCCGCCGCACCTTCGCGTCCTTCAGCATCCGCTTCGTCTGCGCCGTCAGCACGTCCGGGTCGCGCAGCTTGCCCGCTTCAGCGACCGCTCGCAGTTCGGCATCCGGACACGACGACCAGAGGAAGTAGCTCAGCCGCGTGGCCAGTTCGTGGTCGTTCACCGCCGCGGCGGTCGCCTCCGTGCCGGGCTTTTCCAGCTTGTACAGGAACGACGGCGACACCAGCACGCGAGCCAACGTCAGCCGAATCGACTGGTCGTGCGGCAACTCCTGCTTCCGCAGTTTGGCGTACAGGCCCGACAATTCGTCCTCCTCCGTCTTCTTCAAAGGCCGACGGTACGCACGCCCGGCGAACTCCAGCACCGCTTTCAGGTGGGCCGGCTCGGTGTCGGTCAGCCGCTTCTTGAACGCCTCGGCCGCGTCCATCGTCGGCTTCCGCAACGGCTCGAACGGCCTCGGGTCGCTGTCCTGCGTGGCGAACTCCATGAGCTGCTTGAAGGCGTCCACCTGGGCGAGCGCGTCGTGCGAGACGTAGTGCAGCTCGTCCCACAGGCGGTCGAGGTGCTTCGCATCGGCGTCGGTCAGCAGCAGCCGCACCAGGTGCCCGTCTTCGCGGTGATGCAGCGTCAGCGTGACGACTTCATCGACCGGCACAATCTTCGAGTAGCAGACCGCCGGCGGGAACAGGTCGCGGAAGGCGGTCAGGCCGGCGGACATCCGTTCGCGGGCCGGGCCGTTGCTCACCAGGATCGGCAAGCCGGTCAGGAGCGTCACGGCCGACTTGGTGCCACTCACCCGCAGTTGCACCGCCCCCTTGCCGTCGGCGGGCCGCGTGCCGTTCGCCACGAACTCCGCGCCGGCCACCAGATCGGCGGGCACCTTCACTTCCGTCACCGTGCCGGCCTTCACCGTCAGGTGGTCGCCGGTGAAGCTTGCGGCATCGAAACCCCATTTCGCATCGACACTCTTGCCCGGTGGGATGCGGCCGAACAGCGGGCCGTTCAGCGCCGACAGCTTCGCGTGCAGCGGGTCGGCACTCGCACCTTGCAACCACTTCTGCACCACCTCGGCAAGCTTCGCCCGCTCGTCGCCGGTCGCTGAGCGCCACTTGCCCAGCGGAGAATCCTGCGGCAGCACCTCGGCCACCGCCCCGCTGGTCGGTTCGGTGTAGAAGTGCCACACGCCGGCGTTGCCCTGCCCGTCGGCGTGCGGGTTGCCGGCCGTGATCTCGCCGGTCACGTCTTTGCTCAGGTCCCACGTTTTGCCGTCGATGGTGATGGTGAAGTCCACCGCCGTCAGGTCGCACGAGTGGTTGCCGTCCCGCGGGCCGACGACCACCGACACCAGATCGCCCTTCGTGACGCTCACCTTGTCAACGGAAGCGTCGGCCGCCTTCGCCCCCTGTGCGGTGCCACTCGTCAGCCGCTCGCGTGTGCCGCCCCGCCGCACCTCCACCGCCCACGCCACGCCGTTCCCGCACGCGACGTGGGCGTGTTGCACCTTTGCCGTGATCTTCGCTTCCCCGCCGACCGGAGCTTGCCACCCGGCCGCCACGTTCAGCGTCGGTGACGGGTGCATCACCACGCCGTTCCCGCGGGCGTCGCCCGGAATGCGGACGAGTTTGTCCGACGAGTTGGCCAGCACCAGCGGGGTGTCGTTACTGCCCCAACCGGAAATGAACTCGTACCCGCCGCCCTTGGTCAGCTTGTTGTCCAGGTGCCCCGTCACCTTCACCGACCCGCTCGACCCGACGCCGAGCGCCGTCAGCCAGCCGGCCAGCACGTCGGCGTGAAGGGCGTGCTTCTTCGCCAGCGCCGGCACGTCGGCCGCGCCCTTCGCGGTGATGGCCTCGTCCACCGCGATGAGGTATTTGGCAGTGACGGCGAACGCTTCGGTGCGGCGGGCGGTGCGCTCGGCGGCGAGCGCCTGCACGTCCTTCAACAGCAACTCCGGCCGACCGGGGGCGACGAACCGCGGACGGCTGAAGAGTGCCGCATCACCCCCGCCGGCATCGGCCGCCACGAGGTAGAACGCGACTTCGCCCGTGGTCGTCGGCGGCACCTTCCACCGTAGTTCGGTGCTCGCGGTCAGCGGATCGACCGGCTCCATCCACGCCTTCGGCCCGCCGATCTTGCCGATGTGCCCGATGGGGCTGAACTTCCACACCGCGTTCTGCCACCCGGCGATGTACGCCATGATCGCCGGCACGTCGCCCGGCTTCGCGGTCTTCCACATCGCCCGCAGTTCATCCAACAGCGGCGACGACTCCTGACCGTTCAGCATCGCCCAGACCGCCGCCATGTACTTCGCGCTCAGCTTGCGTTCCGTTGCCACTGTTTCGAGCGACTTCTTGTTCCCACGGATCGCCTCCCGTTCTTCCAGCAGCGCCGTCATGTACTTCTCGACCGGCAGCCGCCCGCCGTCCTTGTTGTTGAACACCACCCCTTGCAGGTTCAACTGACTGCCGGTGCTGCCGTCGGTGTACTTGGCGTACAGCCCGCGAATGCTGTCGAGCAGTTCGTTCGTGTGGTCGCGGCGGGTGGTCGATGGGCTGAAACGGAGACCGTCGGGCAACAACACCGCGTGTGCGGCCACACCCTTCCCGGCGGCCAGATACTTTTCGAGCAGGGCGGGCGACATGACCAGCGCCTCGCCGCTGTTGGTGAAACCCTCGCCGGCGGCGCCATCGACTGGGAACTCCTTCGCCGGGTCGAGCGTGGGCACGCCGGTCAGGTCGCGGAGGGTGTAGGTGTACTCGGCGTTGCTCAACCGGCGGAGCGTCACCTTGCCGGGGTCGCCGGCGTGCGCCTTCGCCTCGTTCTTCAGGTGCGCCCGCACCCACGTCTGAAGCTTTTGCTTCTCCTCGGCCGTCGGCTTCGCAGCGGCGTCCTTCGGCGGCATCTGCCCGCCGTCGATCATCTCGCCAACCTTCTGCCACACCTTCGGCGCCTTCTTCACGTCGGCGACGGTGGCGAACGCGGTCAGGTCAAGGTCGGCCTCGGGTTTTTTGGCGTCGTGGCACTCGGCGCAATACTTCACCACGAGCGGGCGGACGGACGTGACAAACTCGTCGGCCGGCTCCGCCGCATTCACCGGCGCGGGTGTCGGGGCGACGGCCAACAGGAACACGCCGCAACCGACGGCAGCAATGAGCGCGACGAGTCGTTGGGCGAGCAATTTCGACATGGAGTGCGCCGGAAGAGGGAGCGCGGGTGGGTAAGGAGAGTATCCGCGAAGTGATGCGTGGGGGCAAGCGGGCAAGTTGACCGTTGTCAGGCCCCATTAGAAATGTCCGCTGTTTGTCCCCATTAGAAATGTCCGCTTTTGGGGTGGCCTGACTTCACCCAATTCCTTTCTTCCGCCACGGGTGATTCGCCGCCGGCTTCCGTTGACCTGACCCCGCCTTCGACCTCGGCGGGGGCCGTTTCACCGTCGCTCCCTCCGTCCCCTCGCCAGCCGTCTTCTCCTCGCCCCCCGCCGTCACCTCCCGGTACGACAGGTAGCGACCGCCGAACCGCACCATCACCGCCCCGTCCCGCCGCCGCTCGACGACCACCCGCCCGCCTCGCAACCCCGGCCACGCCGGCGGCAGCAACTGGAAGAATCGGTTCGCCCACCGCACCACGTAGTCGTTGCTCACCACCCGCTCCGCCTGGATCGACAGGATCGCCTCCAGCCGGTGCGCCGGGCCCAGCCGCCGGTGACAGTCCGTTGTCACTCGCGGCGGGCGGGCGAACCGCCGGTTGTGGTCCGGCACCACCCGCTCGAGCACCCGGTTCGCCTGCTCGCACGTCCTCGCCTTCGCCAGTCGCAGCTCCTTCACCCACCGGTCCTGGGCGGTGCCGAACGACCTTTCCACTCGCCCCTTCGCCTGCGGCGAGTGCGCCCGGATGAGCTCCACGTCCAACTCCCGCAGGGCCCGCCCGAACTGCGTCTCGGCGTCCGGGTCGGCCAGCGGTTGCCCCTTCTCGTGGGCCTCGAAAATGCTGTGCCGGTCGGTGTACACGGCCAGCGGACGGCCGTGCGCCCGCACCCACCGCTCGACCAGGTCCATGTG
This sequence comes from Planctomycetia bacterium, assembly GCA_031441625.1. Classification (GTDB taxonomy): domain Bacteria; phylum Planctomycetota; class Planctomycetia; order Gemmatales; family Gemmataceae; genus JALHQU01. The sequence goes on along the minus strand of JANNQE010000068.1, from coordinate 1,044 downwards.
CGCCTCGACGGTGCCCGCCGGGTAAAACCGGGCCATCACCCGACTGGTGGCGTCGTCGATCAGGGTGATGAGGACGACCGTCTCGCCCCGGCCTTCCAGCCAGTCGTGGACGGACGCGTCCATCTGCACCAGCTCGCCGAAACAGTTCCGGCGGGGGCGGCGGGACCGATGAGTGTCGCGGTGTCGCCGCCGCGTCCACAGGCCGGCCGCCAGCAGCCACCGCCGGAGCGTTTCGGCCCCCACGTGTAGCCCTTCCTCGGCCAGCTTCTCGCGGGCGAAGGTGGGACCGAAGTCGGGGTAGCGGGCGCGGTACGCGCGGAGGACACGAGTCTTGAGGGTGGGGTCGTGGTGGCGGTTGGACGGCTTGCCGCGGAGGCCGTGAACGAGCGCGGCATCCCCGCCGGTGGCCACCTTCAGTTGCATCCGCCGTACTTGGCGGACGCTCTTCGTGAGCCGACGGGCGGCCTCGACTTGCGTCCGCTCCCCGGCGATGACAGCCCGGATCACCCGCACCGCGTCGCGTTCCCGTTGGCTCATGGCCACACGTTCCGGTCGTTGGACCTCGTCCATCGAGCGTCCCCTTGGGCCTGAGCCAAGCGGACACTTCTAACGAGTTAAGACCGGACATTTCGAATGGGGTAGGTGTTACGCAGTTGGGGGTGTTCGGCTTGCGCGGCGGTCATTCCGGACCTACGCTCGGTCATGAATGCCCCGAAAGTTCAGGCCGACGCGTACATCGACTTCCTCATCGCCACCCCGAAGGCGTGTTCGGCGACGGAGGCCGCCCGCGTCCATCCGGACGGCCCCCGCCCGCCCGCTCACGACGCCTTTACCCGCCTGCTGACCCGACTCGAACCGGACCCGAACACCCTCTGGGCGGAGGCCGAGCCGCAGGTGCGACGGGACGACGGCATCCTCGTGGTCGATGACTCCACCCTCGACAAACCCTACGCCACCGCCATCGAACTGGTCACCCACCACTGGTCGGGCAAGCACCGGGCGGTCGCCATCCGTCCACAGGAGGGACACCAGGTTGATGCCGCG
>JANNQE010000067.1:0-10107 GCA_031441625.1 Planctomycetia bacterium | reverse complement strand
CCCGAAGCGGCCGACCCGGCTCGTCGTCTACGCCACCCCGAACGGCCACTCGATCGAGCAGACCCTCGGGTGCGAGAAGGCCGACGGGGTGGACTGGCACTTCGACACTCAGCACGTCGCGGCCCAGGTGCGGGCACTCCGGGCACTGACGCCGGCCGAGAACGTCGTCCTCGCCTGCACCGAGACCGAGGGGCTGAGCTGGCCGGCGTGGAAGAAGAAGCAGAGCGACGGCCCGGCCCGCATCCGCAAGGTGGTGGAGGCGGTCCGCGGGTGGCTGCCGCGTGGGACGGTGCGAATCACACTGGCGGGGCACAGCGGCGGCGGCAGTTTCCTGCTCGGCTTCCTGCACGGCGGCGAGGCGGTGCCGCCCGAGGTGGAGCGGTTCGTCTTCCTGGACGCCAACTCCAGCTACAGCGACGAGGACAAGCACGGCGACAAACTGCTGGCGTGGCTGAACGACGACAAGAGCCGGCGGCTGGTGGTGGTCGCCTACGACGACCGCGAGATCACCCTCGACGGCAAGAAGGTGGTCGGGCCGGACGGCGGCACCTTCCGGGCCACGGAGCGGATGCGGAAGCGGTTCGAGGCGGAGGTGCAGCTGACCGGGACGACCGGCGACGACTTCGTCCACCGCGTCGGGCTGGACGGGCGGCTGGCCCTGTACGTCCACACCAACCCGAAGGGGAAAATCCTCCACACCGCCCTGGTGGGTGAGATGAACGGCCTGCTCCGCGGGCTGACCGACGACTGGCCGACGCCGGCGTGGGGCACGTTCGGCGGCCCGCGGGCTTACGCCGAGTGGGTGCAGCCGGCAGCGGGTCTTCCCAATCGGCCGGCGGACGCACCGGGCGGGCGGGCGTTTGTCGCGAAGCTGGACGGCATGAAACCGGCCGAGCGTGAGGTGGCGATCGCGGACGAGATCGCCCGCGGGAACGTGCCCGACTTCCTCCGCACCTTCCACCCGATCAAGCTGACGGCGAAGGACCCGAAGGGGAAGGAGCACGAGGCGGTGTTGGAGGTGATGGCCGACTACCTGGCGGTGGGCAGCGATGCCGATTTCGTACGGGTGCCGATGACCCCGACCGCGGCGGCGTACATCGCCGACCGGTTTGGGTGCGACCTGCCGACGCGGAAGATCGCGGACGAGGTGTACAAGGCGGCGGGGGTGAAACTGGAGCCGAAGCCGCTCGCCACCGACCGCGAGGCGGTCGGCACGTTCCTGCAACACCACGATCTGATCGAAGGCCAGCGGGAGGGGAAGAAGCTGGGCGAACTGGTGGCGGGGGTGAAGAAGGACGTGGTGGTGTCGAACCGGGTGAGTGAGAAGCCGAACCGGGTGGCGATCTACGGCTGGCACAAGGCCGACGGCACGCCCATCCAACCGCTGTCGGCCGTCCACACCCGGTCCTACGTGGACTACAGCCACGGGGTGCGGCTGGTGCGGCGGGCGGTGACGGCGGACGGGCGGGACCGCGACCTGCGGCAGGTGCTCGTGTCGCCGGACCTTTCGCCGCTGGTGAGCGACGAGGGGCCGATCACCGCTCCGGGGTACTGACGACCGGCCGCCCGTGGTGGAAATTCTGGGGCGGTGGAGGGTGAGCGACCCCTTCAGTCTGTTGGCGTGGGGCGGAACCATTCCGGCCCCATCCAGTTCGCCTCCCCGCCGGTGTACTCGTCCAGCCACGCGACGATGGCGTCCCGCTGCCCGGCGGAGAACCGGTCCGCCGGCAGGCGGCCGCCCATCAACGCGGCCTCCACCGACGTCCCCTGCAACCCGTCGTCCGGGCCGAGGGCGGACGCCATGTAGGCGGGCAGGTAATACCGCTTGGCCTCGTCGGTCAGGAGCGGGAACACGTCGTGACAGTAGTACGGGAAGTCGGCCGCGACCTCGGGCCACGCCCGCCCGCCGAGAAGCCGGTCGGTGTCGTTGCACTCGGGGCAGCGGTGGCCGGTGACGGGGCGAGGCGGCAACGGTGCGGTCGGGAAGGCGGACCGGAACCGCTGCAAAAGGCCGTCGGTCACGTTCCACCCCTCAATCCCGGATGCTGATGTCGGCGTTGGGCTTCGACCGACCCCAGAGCAGCCAGCCGTACATGCTGCCCAGCACCGCGGCCGTCTTCTCGGCTGACCAGTTCAGGTACTTCGCCACCGCCGGCGGGTCGGTGTGGTTGCGGAACACGGCCAAGTAGACTGCCCTCTGGTCGTCGGACCACTCGTTGAACTGCCGCTCGGTGGACCGAGCTTGGATCTGGGCCAGTTCTTCCGGGGTCGGCGTCGTGACGGTCTCCGCGGGCGTCGTCAGTGTATTCGACGCCAGATTCGGGTACATGTGCCGGCTCACCGCCCATGAGCTGCGAGTGGTGAGAAGTTGGGCACCCACCTTTTTGCCGGCTCAACACGGCAAGAACTACACGGCCGACAGCACGGGGTGGATGCGGGTCGTTCGACGTGCCTGCGATTCCAGTCTTCCCGGAATTGTGGCCGCCCTTGGCACGCGGCTCGCATTAGCCCAGTGCGTGAGACACCAAGTTGGCCCCGAGGCACTCGGGGCCACCCACCACACCACCCTCCAGTTCCCCCAACCCGATCCCCCCGAGCCGATGGCGAGAGCCGTCGGCTTCCTGTTTTGTGTGCCAACCTCAACCGTGCAGTGACCTCGGCACCATCCCCTCCCACGGTATACTCCTCAGCTCCTCTTCTCACCCGACTCTCTCCGGGTGACTCATGCTGGTGATGCGGGCCGGGGCGACCAAGGTGCGGGTCGACGAGTTGGCGTTCTCCCACGACGGCAGAGGACTGCTCGCCCCGGCCCTGTCCGCCGGCCTGTGCCACTGGCCGTCGTAGTCGTCAGGGGCCAAGTCCGAGATGCTCACCCTGCCGGCGAATGTGGTGAGGCATGTCGCGGTCTCCCCGGACGGGTGGACGGTGTATGCCGGGAGCGACACCGGAAGAGTGGTCGTCTGGGACGAGGACGTGGAGGGCGGGTGATCGAGCCGAACCCACCGGCCGCTGCCGGAGACACAGTCGGGTGTACTTTGGGTCGGGCCTGAACGTCGCGACGGCTCGGGTGTGTCCGGCACCACGGTCAAGGCCCCGCTCGGGGGCCACGAACCTCCGCATCGGCTCACGCGTACGGGAGGTGTCGCCGCGGACGTGCGGCACGCGACTGCCCGTGGAGGAACTCATGGCCGTACTCACCCGTGACCTGCGTGTCTTGGCGGCCGTGATCCTGCTGTCCGCGTGTGCCGCCGGGCAGGACCGCAAGCCGGTCGAGAAGGCGGCCGACAAAGACTCGAAGGCCACGCCGGCGAAAGGCGAGGTCGTGACGGAGTTAGGCAAGGGCGTGATGTACGTGTTCCAGGCGAAGGGCGGCGACTACTGGTTCGGGAGCAACGATCGGGGCGTGTACCGCTACGACGGGAAGGCCCTGGTCAACTTCTCCACCAAGGACGGGCTGGCCAGCAACCGCATCCGGGGGATTCAGGAGGACAAGACCGGGAACGTCTACCTCACCACCTACGAGGGCATCAGCAAGTTCGACGGCAAGTCGTTCACGACGCTGACCGCCCCGGACAAGGCTGACCCGAAGGGGTGGAGGCTGCACGCGGACGACCTGTGGTTTGTGGGGCCGCCCGACGCCGGGGTGGTGTTCCGGTACGACGGGAAGGCGATGTCCCGGTTGGAGTTCCCCCGGACGAAGTTGGGCGACGAGCACTTCGAGAGGATGCCTCGGGCGAAATTCCCGAACGCCGTCTACCACCCGCACGACGTGTACTGCATCGTGAAGGACAGCAAGGGGCACCTGTGGTACGGAAGCACGTGCGTGGGCGTAGGCCGGTACGACGGCAAGGCGTTCGACTGGCTGACCGACAAGACCCTGACCGAGGCCCCCGTCCGGTCCATCCTCGAAGACACGAAGGGCCACTTCTGGATCACCTACACCGGGCATGCCCCGTTCGACGGGTTCCGGGCGGTGACCGACTTCGGCAAGCTGCGAAAGGGGGCGGAGGGAGCCATCGTCGGCGGGATGTCGGTCCTCGAAGACGGCGACGGCAAGCTGTGGGTGGCGGCGTTGCGGGCGGGCGTGAACAGGTACGACGGCAAGCAGAAGACGAACTACCCCATCAAGGATGGTGACGCGACGGTTGACGTGTTCGCCGTCTACAAGGACAACCGCGGCGACATCTGGCTCGGGACGAACAACGGCGGGGCGTACAAGTTCAACGGCAAGGCGTTCGAGAAGTGGCGACCGTGAGCAACCCCGTCATCCGCGCGACAGGGTGCTGAGCGAACGCGGAGCCGTGGAAAGCCCGGTCCCTCAGGGGATCGCCCAACTTGTCGTTGGCGCGACCGAGTCCGGCCGTGTACCGGCATGTCGCGACGAACAGCTTGCGGCCGTCGGCGGTCATGGCGTCCGGACCGGCAGTGAACCCCCACAGCACGAACCGGTCGCCCTGCCGGACCAGCGCGTAATGTTTGAGGCTGACCTCCTCGCGGCCGAGAAGCCCCACGTCCGCAGGAGGATTCGGAAGGCAGATGCCGACGTGCCCGGTCGCCTCGTACAGCTTGACCGTCTTCCCGTCGGGCACACCCGCCGCCGCCCAGAGGGGCGATTTCGCGGCGTCCACCGGCAGCACCGCGGCGTCATTGCCGTGCCAGCCGTGCGGCGCGCCGATGGCAAGTTTCAGTCCGTCTTTGCCGAAGGCGGTGTACCCGCCCTCGCCGAGGCCCAGCACCGGCTTGCCCGACTTCTCCACGGCTGCCGCCGCGTCCCCCACTTGGAGTTTTCGGTGTCGTTGCCGACCATCAGGAGCCTGTACTTCGAGAGGTCGGCCTTCGCGACCGCGTCATGTGCCAGGAGTTCGACCGTGAACCCCTCATCGTCGAGCCTCTTCTTGAACGCCCCCGCGGCCTTTTGATCGGCCGCGTGGATGTAGGCAACCTCGACCTTCTGTTTTGCAACCTTGGGCACGGGTGCGGCGAGAGCGAAGGCTGGCACGAGCAGCGAGAGCAGGCACATGCGGGTCATGCAGAAGCTCCGCAGGGAACGATCCGGCGGTCATTGTAGAAGCGGAGCGGAACACCTGAGTTGAGGCTTGCGGCTATCGGTGGGAGAAGGACGAAGCCCTCTCCAGTGATCAGGTGGGCTTTTTCGTTTCGATGGGCCCCCCAATCCGACCGTGTCCCGCGGCGGCCCGCTCCAGCCCGCCATGACGATCCAGCTCACGAGCTATCCGAACGTGCGGCACCCCAGGCGGGGGGGGGACGGGACGGGCAGGCCGCTCGGCCGCTCCGTCCGGTTCCAGCGGTGGCCGACGCTCGTGCCGTTGCGGGACGGGTTGTCCAGTTGAGTGCAGATGTCCCGGCGGGTGATGGGGAGTTTCACGCCTCCCGCCCGTGCGGGTTCTGATGGGGCGACAACTACCGGCGTACCGGTGGGAACTCCCGTTCCGTATGATCCTACCCCCTACCGGGAAGCCGCAAGACGGATCCGATGCCTGTCCATTCGCTCACCCGAGAACAGCCGATGCCCACCCCTCCCGCCCGCCGGGGCCGCTGGATCCCGTCACGCGATCGCTACCTGGAGTTCGTCGGCAACTACAAGCGGCGGAAACTCGACGACACGCCGGACCCTGCCGCTGCCTCCGATCCTGATCCCCCCGCCCCGCCGCCCGCCCTCACCCGCCGCGACCACCTGCGGGCGTACCTCCGCTGGCTGCTGCCTCACAAGGCGGCGGTGGTCGGCGTCCTGCTGTTGTCGCTGGTCGTCGCCGGGATGGAGATGGTCGAGCCGCTGTTCATGCGGTTCATGGTCGACCGGGTGCTGCTGGCCACCGACGCCGACACCGACTCCCGGTTGCTCCTGCTCAACCTGGCCGGGGGCACCTTCCTGGCCGTGGTGGTGGTGTCCAAGGTCGTCGGCGTGTTCAAAGACTACCGGCTGAAACTGCTCAACGCCAAGGTGGTCCTCGCCCTGCGGCGAGCACTCTACGACCGCTTCCTCCACCTGCCCCTGCCGCGGCTGTGGGAGATGAAGACGGGCGGCATCCTGTCGCGGCTCACGGGGGACGTGGACACCACCGGCGGGCTGCTCCAGATGGGGCTGGTGTCGCCCGCCCTGGCACTCACCCGACTGGCCATCGCCGTCGCCATCCTGCTGACGCTCAACTGGCGGCTGGCCGTCACCGCCCTGGCCATCATCCCCGGTGCGATGCTGGTGAGCTACGTGTTCGCCAGGCGGGTGCGGCCGATCTACCGGGCGGTGCGGAAGGACGTGGAGTGGCTCGACGGGCGGGCGGGGGAGGCGTTCTCCGGCATCCGGGTGGTGCGGGCGTTCGGGCGAGAAGGGCGGGAACTGCTCGACTACCTGCTCGGCCGGCACACCGTCCTGCGGAAGGAGCTGTTCGCCCAGCGGCGGGAACTGCTGCTGTGGGCCGGGTGGGGGCTGCTGGTGGGCGGGGTGAGCGTGGTCATCGTCTGGTTCGGAGGCTACTTGGCGATCACCGGGCGGGCGTCGGTCGGCGACGTGATGGCCTTCCAGTGGTACACCTTTCTACTGCTCGGCCCGGTGTGGACGATCGTCAACTCGTTCGCCGAGCTCCAGCGGTCGCTGGCCGCCACCGAGCGGGTGTTCGAGGTGCTGGCCACCCCCGCCGACAAGCCCGACCGCCCGGACGCGATCGACGCCCCGGCGGTGGTGAACGAGGTGCGGTTCGAGGGCGTGGAGTTCGAGTACCGCACCGGCCGGCCGGTGGTGAAGGAGTTCGACGTGACGGTGCCCGGCGGGTCGGTGGTGGCACTGGTCGGGCGGAGCGGAGCGGGGAAGACGACGGTGACCGACCTGGTGGCCCGGTTCCACGACCCGACCCGCGGGCGGATCCTGGTGAACGGGGTGGACGTGCGGGACTACCGCCTGCGGGCGTACCGCGGGCTGCTCGCCCTGGTGCAGCAGGACGTGTTCCTGTTCGACGGGTCGGTGCGGGAGAACATCTCCTACGGGCGGCCGGACGCCACCCCGGCCGAGGTGGAGGAGGCGGCCCGACGGGCGAACGCCGAGGAGTTCATCGTCAAGCTGCCGGGCGGGTACGAGACGATGGTGGGCGAGCGGGGGGTGAAGCTGAGCGGCGGGCAGCAGCAGCGGCTGGCCATCGCACGGGCGATCCTGGCCGACCCGCAGATCCTGATCCTCGACGAGGCCACCTCGAACCTGGACACCGAGAGCGAGCAACTCATCCAGGCGGCGATGGGCTCGCTCCTGGCCGGGCGGACGACGTTCGTCATCGCCCACCGGCTGTCCACCGTGCGGCGGGCGGACCTGATCCTGCTGCTGGAGGACGGGCGGGTGACCGAGCGGGGGACGCACGCCGAGTTGATGGCCGCCGGCGGGGTGTACGCGGGCATGGTGGAGCGACAGGTGGCGGGCGACCACCCCGGTGAGCCGTTCTGAACGCCGCCCGCCTGCCGACCCTCACTCCCGCTTCCGGCGACTCCCCCGCGTCACGCCCCCCGAGCCCCGAGGTGTTCCCCGAGCCGTTCCAGCGTCTGCCGCCCCCTTCGGCGGCATTGAACTGGCGGACGACCACCTCCCGCATCTCGGCCGACGGGAACACCGACCGCATGGTCACCCGCGTCTGCCCGTCCCCCGCCTCCTCGAACGTGACCGCCGCCACGAACGAGACGCCGGACTTGTCCTCGTCGCCCCCGCAGTGGGCGAACACCAGCCGATCCGGCCGCACCACCTCCTTGTACACCGCCGCCGGGCCGGGCGGCGGCCCGCACGTCCGGGCCTTCCGCGACGGCAACGGGTCCGCGTGGTACAGCGGGTATGGATTCGACCCGGCGTTCCACGGTGGGGTGTACGTCGGGTGACGCACGATCGGCGACGATTCCGCCATGAAGACCGGCCCCGGTGACCGCCCCGCCCACCACCGTCGGGGCGGTGATCCTGAGGGCGGTGACGGCCCGGCGTGGGTGCTCTGCCGGTGGGGTCGTCACGACCCGCGGTGTCCGGTCGCCCCCGGCCGGGCCACACAGTCCGTCGGGGCCCCCCCACCCCGGCGGTCATCCGCACCGACCCACTGCCGGCGTTCAACTCGTGGCCGCCCGGTCGCCCGGCAGTGCCGAGTCCGTGTCGTACCCGAGGTGAATCGGGGGTGAGTGGCTCGCCAAGTGGTAAAGAAAAGCACCTCGTTCGGCGTGTCTCACCGACCGGCCATTACTTTCACCCGCACCCCGCCTCCCGGTGGAGGCAACGGGGTACGGGGCGGGCACGGCTCAACGGGCGACGGTCACCCGCACCGACTTCAACGCGGGTCGCTTGTTCATCTCATCCAACACTGCCCGCCGAACGGCGGCGGTGAACGCGCTTCCGTTGAGGACGCGGCGGATCGCCCGCACCTCACCTGCGGGCAAGTCGGCCGGGATGCGGAAGGTCAGGTGCAGTTCGTCGAGCACGACGTTGGCGGGCATGGACTCCTCCGGCGGGGTGTGTCAGATGCCGAACAGGGCCATCACGCCGAGGACGAGCAGGCGGGTGACCAGGGAGCCCGCCGCCAGGTAGCAGAACAGGACGGACGCCCGACCGGCGGGCAACCCCAGGCCGGCGAACGCGGCCACCGCCCACACCAGCAGGCCGGCCGCCCAGCCGAGCGGGAATGGGAGAAACGACGTGAGCGAGACGCCGGCAACAACGGCGACCGCGGTCAGCGGGCGGTTCGGTACGGCCGCGTCGGCCTCGCCGGCCGTGCCGCGGAGGCAGGCGATGGACACGGACCAGCACGCCGCCGCGAGGGCGGCGAAGATCAGCCAGGCGATCAGGTAGACCATGAGGGGTTCTTCCGGGTGGTGGGGTGAGCGTCACAGCACGAACGCCGCGAGCAGGAAGAACGCGAGGGCGAAGAGCACGGGCATGACGACTCCGGAAAGGAGTAGGGGAAGCGGAATCGGGAGAGGGGAAGAGGGGGGGATGAGGTACGCCGTCCGCACGGGCTGGCACGCCCCGGAGGGCGCACGACCGGCCGGACTTGCTCTCTCCCATCCCCCGTCACGAGTCAGGCGGCGGGGGAGGCCGGGGCGAGCCACCCGCCCTTCCGCATCACGCCGGCCACCTGGGTGGCGGCGGCCGTCACCGCCCCGCCGACGGCGCTCACCGCCGCGGCCACCAGGGGCGGGCACACCAGGCTGACCACGCCGACGGTCAGCCCGACCACCCCGGCCACCAGGGCGATCCGCTTGAGCGGCAGCACCGCCGCCAGCGTCTTGGCGGTGACGGTCACCATGTTCACCACCGCCTTCGCCCGCTCGACCACGGCCCCTCTGGCGGCGGCCAGCTTGGCCTTCAGACGGTCCCACCAGTTCGGCTCCGCCTCGGCCGGCGTCGGTGCGGGGAGCGGTTGCGGGGCGGGCACACGGGCGGTGAGCAGCGTCCGCACGTCCGGGTTGCCGAGCAACTCCAGGAGGGCGTCCTTCACCGCCTGCTTGGCCCCCTCCTTGCACGCGTCGGCCACCGCCTGCGGGAGGGCGTCGGCCAGCACGTCGAGGATCGAGTCGAGCCGGTCCAACTGGTCGCCCAACTGCTTCCGCGTCGGCTTGCCGTTCAGGGTCGCGGTCATCGAAGGTCTCCTGGGAAACGACGAGCCGCCGGGGGTCAGCCCGGCGGCTCTGGGGTGGGGAACGGGGGACTACTCGGGGCGGTGCGGTCGCAGAGCCCGACTCACCGCGGACAGGTCGGCGGCGGCGGTGAGGGCGGCGGCCGCGGCGTGCGTGGCCGCACCGCCGAACAGCACCGCCAACGCCACCAGCCCGCCGACCGCAACGGCAACGGGCAATGAGCCGCGGGCCAGCACCCACCGCCCGGCGGCGACCCCGGCGGCCACCGCCAGCCGGGTGCGATCCGCCGCGGACAGGTTCGGTTCGGGCATGGGCGGGGGCGGCACGTCGTCGGCGTCCACCCACTCGCCCGGATCCGCCCAGCGGTCGGCGGTCGGGTCGTCCCACGGGTCGGGCGGCGGGCGGTGGCGGCTCGGGAGGGCGTCGTCCGACAGGTCGCTCCTCAAGGCGTGGGCGACGGCCAACTTGACCGCCTCGGCCACCGCCTTGCCCGTCTCC
>JANNQE010000066.1:0-2073 GCA_031441625.1 Planctomycetia bacterium | reverse complement strand
CTGTGTCCACCCGCCCCGACACAGGCAAGAATGCCTGTGCCACCTGCAATCCCAGCACCACAGTTCATAACAGGCTCTAGCCCGACGCGCGAGCGAGGGCCACACCACTTGTCCGCGAAGGCCGGCGGCCCTCGCTCGCGCGTCGGGCGAACGGGGGGTGCGGCGTGCGAGCGATCCGCCGTTGTTCGCAACACAACTGCTCCCTCGCTCCGCGGGCAAGGCGATTGGGTGAACCGGGCCCGTCGCCCGGACGAGGTCCGGCGACGGAGGAGCCGCGCGCGTCCGACGCCGCCGTCATCAGCCCCGACACCCGCGGGCGACCCGCCCGCCGCCGGGCAGTCGCTTGCCACCTCGTCTGCGGTTCGCGTACACTCTTCACATCCCCCACCCATACGGCAGGTGCCCCGTGACCACTCGTGCGCTCCTCGTCGCCTTGCTCCTCGCCCCACTCGCCCTCGCGCAGAACGAAGACCCGAAAGCGATCGCGGCGGTGGAGAAGGCGGGGGTGGTTCTGGCCCGCGGCGCGACGGACCAGTGGGGTCACGGCGGGATGTACCTCCCCACTCGCCCGGCCCCGCTCGGGCCTGGGGCCAAGGAGCCGGTCGTCGCCGCGTACTTCGGCCGGCCGACGACCGACGCCACCCTCAAGAACATCAGCAAGCAGTTGGCCGGGTTCACCGACCTGAAGGAGTTGACCCTCGACTGCCCGGCGGTGACCGACGCCGGGCTGAAAAGCCTGGCCGAGTGCCAAGGGGTCCACACGCTCAACCTGGTCGGCGTCGCCCGCGGCGGCAAGGGCCTCGGTTGAAGGAGCTGGCCGGTTGGCAGAGCGTCGTCACCCTGCGGGTGCAAGACTGCTCCCTGTCCAAGGATGGGTACAAGGTGCTGGGCGGGTGGGCCACCCTCCGCCGGTTGGAGGTGAGCAAGGCGAAACTGTCCGAAGACGACTGCAAGGCGGTCGCCGGGCTGACGGACTTGACCGAACTGCGGATCGAGTCCTGCGTGGTGGCCGACGCCGGCCTCCAGACCCTGGGCACGATGGCCAAAGTGGAGCGGCTGAAGATGACCGGCTCGTCGTTCAAGGGGCCGGGCTGAAGCACCTGGGCGGGATGGTCGCCCTCGAGGGGCTCGAACTCGACCGCATGCCCCTCGACGCCGCCGCCTTCGCCGCCCTCCCGAAGCTGCCCAAGCTGTTCAGCCTGGATCTGAGGGAGACGCCGCTGCTCACCGGCGTCGGGCTGAAGGGGGTGATCGCGTCCGAGTCGCTCCGCGACGTGTTCGTGTACGGGTGCGGGATCACCGACGCCGGGCTGGCCGTACTGGCCGACATCGCGGGCGTCGACTCACTGGACCTCACCCGCACGAAGGTGACCGACGCCGGGCTGAAAAGCCTGGCCAAGATGACCACCCTGAAGCGCCTGACCCTGCGGGAGACGGCGGTGACCGACGCCGGCATGAAGACGCTGGGCGAGTCGAAATCGCTCACCTCGGTGGACGTGACCAAAACCCGGGTGGGCGACGCCGGGCTGGTCTGGCTGGCGACGAACACCGAGCTGGTCAGCCTGGACCTCGACAGCACGCAGGTCACTTCGGCCGGGGTGAAGGGGCTTTCCCCGCTCAAGAAGTTGCGTCGCCTCGACTTGAGCTTCACCAAGGTCGGCGACGCCGGGATGGAGTCGCTGGCGGCGAACAACCTGGAACTGAACGAGTTGTTCCTGAACAACACCGAGGTGGGCGACGGGATCGCCAAGTTGGCCGCCCTGCCCCAACTCCACATGCTCATGCTGACCGGCACCAAAATCACCGACAAGGGGGTGAAGGAGTTCGCCAAGACGTCCGGGGTGCGGACCCTCGTGCTGACGGCGACGGCGGTGAGCGGGGACAGCGTGCCCGCCCTCATCGGCCTGGGCGGGTCGCTCGAGTACCTGGCGGTCGACCGCACGAAGATCACCGCGGCCAGGGTGGCCGACCTGAAGAAGGGGTTGCCGAAAGTCCGCATCCACGACTGAGCGGGCCGCGTGTCGTCGCGCATCGCCACCCGCGGTACGAATCCGGTGAGCAGCCAGGCGAGGC
>JANNQE010000065.1:0-8699 GCA_031441625.1 Planctomycetia bacterium | reverse complement strand
AGCCCGGATTATTCACTGCCGTCATCGACAACACCATGTCGAAGAGCACAAGCCGATGTGCCTTCGGGGTTTGGGTCGCTGCACCGGAGCGGAGCAGAAAAAACAGTCTGCTCGGCGCGACGCAGCGGGGATCGGGAGAAGGTGATCGGCGGTCGGATCCCGCTGAACGTGGTGTACGACGAGGTGGGAACGGTGTTCTGCTACGACACCACCGGCGAGGTGCCGGTGCGTTGCGAGATGAGCTACGCGGGTCACGAGTCGGACCGGGGCACGTTGAAGTACCGCTGCCCGGCGAAGGCGGAGGGATTCGCGTGCGGCAGCGAGGCGAAGTGCAACGCGGGCAAGTCGTATGGGATGACGGTGCGAGTGCCGCAGGAGATCGACCGTCGTCGGTTCCCGTCGATCCCGCGGAACACGCCCCAGTTCGAGCGGCGGTACAAGGGGCGGACGGCGGTGGAGCGGGTGAACGACCGGTTGAAGGTGCTGTGGGGACTGGATGATGGGAACGTGGTCGGGTCGCGGCGGTTCAGCGCGCATGTGTCGGCGGTGCTCATCGTGCACCTGGCGTGCGACACCCTGCTGGCCAAGGCGCAGCGGAAGGAGGGGTCGTTCGGCACGCTGCGGCTGTCGCCCATCGCCCGGAAGTTGGAGGAACGGTGATCGGCAAGAGGAAGATCTGGCGGATCGTGGCCGACCGCATCCGGAACCCACGGCGGAAGCACACGGTGATCATGAAGAACGTGGCCGGACGGCACAACCTGATGTTCAGTTGAGCCGGAGCGACGGGTGGCCGGACCCACCTGACTCGCACCCACCCCTATTGCGCAACGACTCTATTGCTCCGCCGTCAGCGGCCACCCCTTTATCTTCCACCCGCAGGCCCTCCCGGGGTGGGTTCCGGCGGAAGGGGAATGGCACCGTCCGCGCCGCTCAGGACGAACGCGGCCCAGAACTCCGGCCGACGCCCCAGTCGGTTCGGCGCGCCGTCGGCCTGGAACGCCTTCGTTTGGCCCGTGATGAGACTGCGGTGGGCGAAGTCCTGCTCCCGCTCCCACGGACGTTTCTCACTCCGGTACACCGTCAATTGTGCCTGCCGGAGCGCCTCTCGCTTGGACAAGCCCCGCTGCCAAAGGTTGGTGTAGAACTCGTCCATGAGCACCGAGGTCGCCGCGTCGTGGACCTTCCACAGGCTCGTCACCACGGCCCGGGCTCCGGCCGCGTGGAAGGCCCGCTGCAAGCCGAGAACGCCTTCCCCCCCGGCCAGGTTGCCCAGCCCGGTGTCGCACGCCGAAAGCGTGACCAGTTCCGTCCCTCGAAGGTCCAATCCGCTGACCAGTTCGGCCGTCAGGTAGCATCGGGCGGGGGCGGCCTGCGCCCCCGGCCCGTTCGCCCCGGCCAACACCAGCCCGCTGAGCAGCGAACTGTGACGGTTGAAAGTCTGACGCTGCGCCCGACTCGCGGCGGGTGGAAGGAGGCCACCGGACGGGCCGAGCACCTGATCCGCCGTCGCGGTCGGCTCGGCGAAGAAGGCGTGCCCGGCGAAGTGGACGTATCGGTAGCCCTCCGCGAATCCACCGAGGAAGGCCGAGGAGTCGGCACCCGATCCGTCCAACAATCGAGACCGCACGCGTGCCGGGCTGGAGCGTGCGAACAGTTCCCCGACACGACGCACCTCCTCGCCCGCGGCGGGCAGTCGCTCCCAAACCGGAGCCGGCCCGAGTAAGCCCGCCCGGCTCGTCGGGCGACCGCTGGCCGTGGCACCGTAGTCGATCCCACCGGCCGCCAACAACCCCTCACCGACGGGTGCGTTCGCGATGTCGACCCGCCCGTCCCCGTCGACGTCCCGCGTGCGGACAGTCACCCCACCCGTGAACGCCGGGTCGTAGGCGTAGAAGCTGCGAACCTCGGCCCACGTGACGCCGTCGAACACCTTCACGTGCGGTCCGCCGCCCGCCCCGCCCCGGTCACGATGTCGGCGACCCCGTCGCCGGTCACGTCGCCGATCGCCACCGACACGCCGCCCGTGAACGACGGGTCGTAGGCGTAGAAGCTGCGAACCTCGGCCCCCGTGACGCCGTCGAACACCTTGACGTGCGGGCCGCCGCCCGCCCCCGCCCCGGTCACGATGTCCGGGACGCCGTCGCCGGTGAGATCGCCCACCGCAACGTTGACCCCGCCGCGGAAGTTCACGTCATACGCGAAGAAGTCGCGGCTCACCGCCCCGGTGACGCGGTCCCGCACCCGCACCCGCGGCCCGTCGCCGGCGCCCGCGGCCACCACCAGTTCGGCCACCCCATCGCCGGTGAAATCCCCATCGGCGACGTTCCGCGTGATGTCGAGGTCGCCCGCGAACAGGGACACCAGCTCGCGGGAGTCCACGCCCGAGAACACCCGGACGCGCGAGCCGCCGCCGGGGCCAGGGCCGGTGGCGATGTCGACCCGCCCGTCCCCGTCGACGTCCCGCGTGCGGACAGTCACCCCACCCGTGAACGCCGGGTCGTAGGCGTCGAAACTGCGAACCTCGGCCCGCGTGACGCCGTCGAACACCTTCACGTGCGGGCCGCCGCCCGCCCCGGCCCCGGTCACGATGTCCGGCACCCCGTCGCCGGTCACGTCGCCGATCGCCACGGCCACCGCGGACCGGGCACCCGGAGTCGGAGCGGGCGCGGACTTCGGTTGATCGCCGCTACCGTTGAACACGACGGCGCTGTCGGCATCGACCGGAATGACGAACGCGAACTCGTCGTCCACAACCAGCGAGGTCGTGATCAGGGCTGGCGGCGGCAAGAACGTCCCCGGCGTGGCGGGGAACCCGGGGGCCGGCGGCAGGGCCGCACCGACCGGATCGCGTCCCGCCTGCGGGGGGAGCAGTGCCGCCCACCCCGGTACCACGCCGGCACTCGCCCGTTCGGTCACGCCCGCCTCGGGCGGTTGGGCGATCGGGGAGAGCGTCGGCCGCATCACGTCGTCGTCGTGGTCGTGCTCGAACCCGAGGAGGTGGCCCACCTCGTGGGTGACGACCTCGTCGAGGTCCACGGCCCCCAGTGCGCCGCCGGGGCCGAACGACCACCCCCGACCGGCACCGTCGTCGTCGATGACGATCGCGTTCTCGCCCTCAAAGGCGTACCCGAGCATTCCGTCCGCCATATCGTCGATCCGCAGATCGACGGCCCCGAGCGACGATGTATCGACACCCTGTGCCGCCCAGTAGGTGATGGCGCGGCCGTAGGCCCCCTGCAGCGCGGCGGTCGTCAGCCGGGACGAGGTGCCCGTCCCGCCCGCGAACCCGCCGTCGAGGGTTTGCGCAGAACCCGCGGTGTTCCCCTTGACCGTGAGAATGTACTCGCCGAAGGTCGGCACGGCCGTCGCCCGTGAGTTGGTCACCTCGATGTAGTAGGTGCCGGACCCGCCCGCGGGGACGGTGTAGTTCAGGGAGGCGTTGCGGCCGTCGGGTGCCCCGTTGTCGTTCGAGGCCACGAGCGTGCCGGCGGAGGTGTAGAGGCGGACCAGCGGGTCGAACACGTTGACGAACGCCCCGGCGCTGCGGGCGGGCGTCATCGTGTCCAGCCGGATGGTGCCGCCCGCGGTGGCCGTGATCCTGTAGAAGTCGGACGCGGGTGCCGGGCCGATCACCGTGCTCTTCCCCGTCCCGAGGAACTCGTTCGGCCCGTTGTTGAACGCGAGCAGGATCCGGTCCGGGCCCTGGAACCCCGGGGCCTTGATCCCGACCGTCGCCGACGCCCCCTCGTTCTGGAACGCGCCGCCATCCAGGTCCAGGTAGTTGAACCGGATCGACCCGTCGGCCTCGCTCAGGATCGCCTGGAAGGTGATGGTGCCGGGGTTGAAGGCGTAGTAACCCACCTCGTTCCACTGGACGACCAACTGCTGGCTGGCACCGGAGCCCAGCACCTGCCAGTACACGGCCCCGGAGTTGGAGAAGGTTTCCAGGTCGTTCCAGAGGACCGCGATGGAAGCACCCGGCGGCGACGACGTCAGGTTGGTATTGGTGAAGGATCCGTTGAACCCACCGAGCGTGATCAGACCGTTGGTGCTGAAGGAGAGGGTTGCGTAGTCCTGCCCGTAGAAGCTAAACGTGAAGCCGTTCAGGTCCGCCGCGCCCAACCCCCACACGTCGTCGTCGGTCCCCTGCAGCACCGGCGTGCCGGTCCCGCTGATGTCCGTGAACCCGAACGGGACCGCGGCAGCCGTGTATCCCTCGCGGGTGAGCGCGCCCTGCACCCACTGCCGGCCGGCGACCTGCGGGCTGACCAGGGGTTGGGCCGTGCCGATGGTGCTGTTCGCCTCGGCGTCGAACGCGGCGTTGCGGGTGACGACGAGGGTGTAGGCACTGGGGGCGAAGGTGGAACTACTGAGGCCCGCCGGCGTGCTGAACCGGGCGTAGTAGGTGCCGGTCGCCGGGGCGACGAAATCGGTGATCACCTTGTTGACGTTCGTCGGGCCGGCGGCCGCGGTCGCCAGGGTGGTCCCGGCCGCGTTCTGGAGATCCAGGCCCGCGGTCCCCATCATCGCCAAGGTCACGCTCTCGCCGGCCTTCAGCGAGAAGCTGTAGAAGTCCTGGCTGCGCACCACGCTGCCGATGGCGATGTCGTCGTAGCCCCGGCCGTCGGTGAAAATCGGGAAGTTGTCGAACTGTTGGAACTTGATCTGGAACCCGGCACCCAGCGTCATCCCGGCCGCTGCGGCCTCGGCCGCCAGGTCGATGGCGACCGTCTGCCAGCCGAACACGTTCGTCGCGTTCAGGACCCGGTGCCAGTTGACGCCGTCGGCGCTGATCGACACCCCGTCGCCGTTGGCGTGGCCGGTGAAGTTGGCCGGCAGGCTGGTCTCCTCGTCGTTGAAGTCGGCGTGGGAGAACCGCAGGACCGGGGCGGTCACACCCGACAGGTTGACCGTCCAGACGGCCTCATTCAGGATGTTGCCGCCCGAGGGGTTGCGGTCCATCACCAGGGCGTAGGTGCCGGAAGCGGCCCCGGCCTCGTCGGTCACCCGGACCCGGCCCTGCGGCGCGGAGGAGTACGTCGCCCACTGTCCGTCGAGTGCGCCCGACTCGAACCCGTCCGAATCGACGACGTTGAGCGTCGCCCCCTCCAGCGTGCCCAGAACCGCGGCACTGCCGGGGAAGGCCGACGACTGGTTCGACCCGACCGACGCGTTGAACGTCAGGAACGCGGCGTCCAGGTTCTGGGCGGTGCCGCGGGTGTTGTTCGCGGCACCGTCGTGGCTCTCGTTCTCAACGGCCGCGTTCAGGAGCATGCGGACGGTGTACCCGCCCGTCGTCCCGCCCGCGCCGCGGACGGTCACGGTGTAGGTGGTCGGCCCCGGCCCCATGACCCCGATCTGGCCTTGCGTGGCCACGGACTGGAGCAGCGCCTCCAGCCCCGCGGACCCGGCCGTGGCAGAGCCGAGGAGGGCGCTGCCGCGGTACAGTTCGACGACCGGCCGCAGCGTGGCCGCGGGATCGACCGTCACCGTGATCTTCTGCCCGGGATCGACCAGGATGGAGAAGCTGTCGGTGTCGCCGGCCGGCGAGATGAAGCCCACCTGGGTTCCGTCGTAGACGAGGGACCCGGCCGGGGCGAGGGAGGTGAGCGGGGTCGGGAACGGCACCGTGCCGAAGTCCAGCGTGTAGTTGGCGGAGTACGCGGCACCGGCGTTGCCGTACACGTCCGTCATCGCCCCGGCCGGCAGGGTCAGGGTCAGCGTCCCCTCGGCCGTGACGCCGCTGAGCGTCAGCCGGACCGTATCGGCATCGACCTGGGTGAACGAGGCCACGGTGCCCTGGTTCACGATGAAGTCGCTCGTCTGGACCGAGGCGAGCGCGTACGCCTCGTTGAAGTTGAGGTCCAGGGTGGTGGCCGGGAGGAGAATGGTGGACCCGGCCGCCGGGTTGGTCGAGGTCACCTGCATCAACGTGACATCGTAGCGGAAGGTGGCGTTGAGCGCCTTGACGGGGTCGCCGCTCGCGGCCTCGACCGCCCCGGCGTCCATGTGGATGGTTTGGAGCCCCTGGGTCGTCACCGGGGTGGTGGCGAAGTGGAACGTCAGTGTGTCCGCGTCCGTCTGGGTGACCGAGTCGGCCGCCACCCCGTTGACCGTCAGGTCGCCTGCGGCCACGGTCGCCGGGTTGTAGGGGGCGGAGAAGTTGATGACGAAGTCGGTGGGCTGGGTGAAGACGACCGAGCCCCCGGCGGGGGACGCGGCGCTCGCCGAGAACCCGGTGACGTACGTCAGGGCGTTGGCCATCAGCAGGTCACCGTCCGTGCCGCTGACCCAGCCTTCAAAGTAGACGTCCGAGGACGGCGGGAAGAAGTTCAGACCGACGCTCTGGGCGGACCGCTCGGCGACGAGCGGCGAGCCGTCGCTCCAACTCGCGACCAGGGCGGACCCGGGCGTCAGTCCGCCGAGGCTGTGCCAACTGGCGAACCCGCCGTCGAAGTTGGTCACCCCGGCCATGATCGGGTGGCCGGGCTGGGCGACCGCCCCGAGCGTCAGCGGGTTGAACCCCTCGGAGTCGGACGGCTGGATCGCGTCGTATCCGTCCACCGCCCACCGACCGCCGAGCGTCGCGGTGAAGGAGTTCACGTTGGCGAACGTGGCGACCACCACCCCGCGGCCGGCGTCCACGTAGTCGGCCAGCACGTCGCCCATGGCGTCCGGGTCGGCAAACGGGAAATCGTTCCAGACGAGCACGCTGTCGTAGGGCAAGAGGTCGGCCAGCGACGGGGTGGCGAAACTGACATCGACGGGCGTCACACTCGTGAACTGGCCCGTCGCCTCCAGCTTCGCGTCCACGTCGTCGGCCCAAAAGGGATCGTCGGCGTGCAGGAGGGCGATGGCGGTCGGCACCGTGCGGTCTTCGAGCACCTCGAGGTGGAAGCGGAGGGGCAGGTTCGACCGCCGCAAGGGCATGTTGCGGGCGTGGGCGGGCGTGGACTCGGCCGGGTGGCGAGGCATGGGCATCTCCTGTTTGTTAGGACGCCAGCGGTCCGAGGTGGTAGGGCGAGAGCGACTGACCGCGTGGATTCGAGTCGCGACTGAAAGTTTCCTACCAGGGCGATACCTTAATGCCACGCAAGAGACCGAGTCAAACACATAAAGCGATTTTTTTGAATATTCCGGCTCTGACCTCGCCCGCCCGACCCCGTACCAGGGCCGTCGACAGCAAGCCACGTCTTCATCGGCCCCCGCAGTTCTCACGCCGAGCAGAGTGTTTAAGCGGCTGTGTCGCGGTCGATCGACACAAGTTCTGATGACCCGTTGTCTTGTGTGCGTTGGTGAGCCGCAGTCGGTGGCGGCAACGAATAATCCGGGCTAGCAGGTGGACTCGGGGGTGGGAATGGCGCACGCGGAGCAACGGCCGGCGACGGGACGACGGGTTGCATCGGACGTACGACCGAGTGTACCCGAGGCTGATCGGCCGGCAACGAGAAAATGGAGGAGTTGATTGAACCGGTCGCTGTATTCGTCCAAAAGGGTGTCCCACTCGCCCTGTGCGAGGACACTGGAGACCGATCGTGCCTCCCCAATCCGCGTCCCTCTTCGACTTCGACTTCTACGAGCCTCTGCCCATTCAGGTCGAGGTGTCCGACGCCCCCCTCACGTCCGACGCCGGGTTGTTGCCCCTGCGGCAGTTCGACGACCGCATCGGCCTGACCGCACAGTTCGCGGCCGCCCTGCACGACCCTCGCGATCCCGACCGCATCGACCACACCTTCCCGGAGATGGTCCGGTCCCGCGTCTTCGGTATCCTCGCCGGCTACGTGGACCAGAACGACCACGACACCCTCCGCACCGACCCCGTCTTCAAGCTCCTCGCCGACCGCTCGCCCGACGACGCCGACCTGGCCAGCCAGCCGACGCTGTCCCGGTTCGAGAACCGGATCGACATCCCCTCCCTGTTCCGCCTCCGCGACGTGCTCATCGACCAGTTCCTCGCGTCGTTCGCGGAACCGCCCCTCACGCTGACCATCGACCTCGACGCCGTGGACGACCCGACCCACGGGTCGCAGCAACTCACACTCTTCCACGCCTTCGACGAGCAGTACCAGTACCTGCCCCTCGTCATCACCTGCGCCGAGAACGACGCGATCGTGATGCTCAGTTTGCGTCACGGTACGGCGACGGCTTCCCTCGGTGCCGACGACGACCTGGAATACCTCGTGAACCGGATTCGCGCGGTCTGGCCCAACGTGCGGATTCGGGTGCGTGGCGACGGCGGGTTCGGCAACCCGACGATGTACGAGGTGAGCGAGCGGCTGGACGTGCTCGACACCTACGGCCTCTCGACGAATGTGGTGTTGCAGCGGGAGAGCAACGCCTTGCTGGCCGAAGCCGTGCGACTGTGGGAGGAGACGCACGTCGCGCAGCGGCTGTTCGCGGGCTTCTGGTATCGAGCGGGGACGTGGACCGTGCCGCGGTGGGTGGTGGTGAAGGCGGAGGCGAACGCGCAGGGGACGAATCGCCGGTTCGTGACGACGAACCGGCCCGGCGCGCGGGCGTACCCGGACGCGACGTACGACGAGTACGCGATGCGCGGGGAGAGCGAGATCACCCACCCACACTACACCTCAAGCGAGTGGTGGTGCGGCAACCCCGAGCGTGGTTACAATCCGTGTGTCGGCGCTGCGGGAACTGGCCGTCTGGTGCCGACAACGCCTCGAACTGCCAACCGGAGGAGC
>JANNQE010000064.1:0-11541 GCA_031441625.1 Planctomycetia bacterium | reverse complement strand
CATGGCAGTGTTCTGGGAGGGGGGCGGGGAACGTCGCCGTCCGTCCCGCGAAAGTCCGCCGGGGACATGCGCGGGACGGACGGCGGCTCCCGTGCGGTCGTCCGCCTACCGATGGATGCGATCGGGGTTGGTGCCGGCGGTGAGGCCAACGAAGACCGCCACCGAGCTGCCGAACAGCCAGTCGGCGTCGAAGTCGTTGATCACTTTGCCGCTCAGGTTGAACGCGGCGTCACCGGTCTTGCGGTGCGATTCGAGCAGGTCGATCAGCCCGTCCGTGTCGCGGTCGAGGGTGGTGAACCCGCCCACCAGCACGTCCTTGCCGGCCTGACCGAAGAGCGTGTCGGCCCCTTTCCCGCCGATGAGCAGGTCGTCCCCGCCGGGGCCGCCGTTCAGCACGTTCGCCCCGCCGTCGCCCACCAGCACGTCGTTCCCCTTGCCGCCGGTCACGTTGGCGAACCCGGCGATCCCGCCGCCCACCGCGGTGGCGGTGCCGGTGAGCAGGTTCACCCGCACCCCGGACGGGGCGGCCACCCCGCCCACGGTGTACGTTTTGCCGCCGGCGGTGAACGAAGTGCCGGCGAGGGAGGGGCCGCCCCAGTCGGAGTAGTCGAGGGCGTCGATGCCGCCGCCGCCGTCGATCCGCCCCGACACGCTGCCGCCGTTGTCGAACGCGAACGTGTCGGCCGCGGCCGAGCCGGTCAGGTTCTCGAACCCGCTGAACCTCATCCCGCCGGCGGTGCCGCGGTTCGACCCGTCGATCCGCCAGTCCCACACCGCCGGCGGGGTGGCGGTGTTGAACGGGGAGGCGAGGGTGACGGTGTTGGGGGCCGGGGGCGGGGCGGCGGCCAGGGTGTCGGTGCTGCCGCCGCCGCTGAGGGTGGCGGATTGGGCTCGGCCGAGGGAGACGAAATCGCTGCCGTTGCCGAGGGTGAGGGTGGCGTGCGGCAGCTTGCCGTTCACGTTCGCGCCGCGGGCGATCCGCCCGCCGGTCAGCCCGGTGATGACCCCGTCCGCCACCGTCAGCGTGCGGGCGGTCGGGTCGTTCGAGGCGTCTGCCGTCAGCCCGTTGTTCCGGCGGAGGGTGACGTTCCCCTTCACCCCGTCGGTCCGCCCGTTCGCACCGAGAGTCACCTTGTCGGCCGACTGGACGGTGAGGGTGAGGCCGGCGGGCAGGGACTCGACCGTCAGGTCGTGGTCGCCGGCGGTCACGTCCATCGACCCGGCGGTGGGCACCCGCCAGGCGGCCAGCACCCGGCCGTTCTTGGCCACTTCCACGAACCCGGCGTGGGTGGCGTCCTGGCGGACGACCAGGGTGCCGTCGGCGTTCACGTCCCGTTCCCGCACGGTGAGGGCGGAGGCGGTGGCGGCGAAGGTGAAGTCGTGGCGGGTGTCGAAGTGCTTGTCGATGCCGCCGAGGGTGGCGGACACGATGTCACCCACCGCCCGGTAGCCGGCGGCGTTCGGGTGCATGGTGCCGCGGGTGTTCAGCTTGGACATCACGTCTCGGCCGATGCTCCCGCCGACGATGGGGGCGGAGAAGGGGTCGAGCAGGGCGGTAGCCGCCCCGATGGTCCCGCCGAGGGCCGTCCCGAAATCCGTAGTCGCCATGATGTACTTGTCGTTGAGCTCACCGACCCAGCCGGCCAACCTCCCGGCGATGCCGCCGGCGACGGCCCCGACGGTGATGCCGGCGAGCGGAGCGAGCGGGTTGAGCGGCCCGCCGATGGCGACGTAGCTGGCGGAGCCGGCGATTTGCGCGGTGGAGCCGATGGCGGCCCCGCCCGTCGCCCCCACCACTTCCACTTCCACGCCGTTGATCGACCCCTGGTTGTCGCGGGCGGCGGTGAAGGTGTTGATATAGGTGCCGGCCGTCGTGAACCCGCGGCCGTCGAACGCCTCCCCCGCCTCGATCACCGTCCACCCGTATTCCCCCGCCGCCTCGTCCACCGCCCCGTTCAAGGTGGGGATGAGGAACTCGTGAATCCAGCGGATTTCGGTCTCGTCCCCGCCCAGCTTCGGCAGCGACTCGGCCAGCTTCTTCAGGTCTTCCACGCCCAGGGTGGGCACCAGGTCGGCCAGCTTGGGCATCAGGTCGTCCAGCGCGGAGGTGGCCAGCACCTTCTCGCCGTTCTTCACACCCACCACCGTCGGGTCGGGGTACTTGGTGATGACCACCCGGCCGATGTCGAACCGCTCCCGCAGTTCCGCGTCCAGCTCCTTGTAGTTGTCCCTCAGCCGCTGCACCAGCCCGTCGTCCCACCTGTTCGGGTCATCTTTGAACAGGTCGTTTTCCAGTTTCGTCAGGTACGAGCGGTCGAGCGGGTTCAGCCCGCCGCTCATCAGCGCGGCGATGACCGGCCCGAACTGGAGGTCGTTCCCGCCGCCGGACAGGAACAGGGTGTCGATGTGCCGGGTGCCCGGCTCGCCCTTCTTCCCCACCAGCAGTTCCGTCGCCTCCACTTGGCTGATCCGCGGGCCGCGGGTGGTGTCCGCCCACGTCCACGGGGTCGCCGCGAACTGCACGCCGTGCTCCCGCGGTCCGGCGTCTTCGGTGCCCAGCACCCCGTTGTCGATCTCCGCCCCGCTCACCGCCAGATGCACGAACGTGACCGACGACTGCTTGCTCTCGTCCTCCAGCTTGGCCGCGGCCAGAGCGGACGGGGCGTTGGTCGAGCGGTGCGCCCGCTCGGCGTTCGCCATGCTCTGCTCTTTGGCGGTGTTGAAGAGCGCCTTCGGGTCGTTGAAGTTGAAGTCGGTTTCGTCGTACACCACGTCGGCGAACTGGGTGGAGTACCGCCCGGACTTGTCCGGTGCCCCCTCGCCCGCCCCGTAGGAGTCGCCGAGCGTCACCCACAGCAGGTCGCGGACGTTGATCGCTTGTGTCTGCGGAACCTGGCCGGGGGGTGTCATGGCGACGTAGTAGACGCCTTCGGCCAGCTTCGTCGTCACCGTCCCGCCCTTCAAGATCGCCACCACCGCGTCGGTGTCGGCGCTGCGGACGGTCCACTGCGTCTCGGCGAGGGTGGCGGTGGAGAGCGGGCCGGACGCCTTGAAGGTGGTCTCGAACTTGTCCGCCTTGATAAACGCCTTGTCATACCGCAACTCGCGGACGTTCGGCAGGGTGCCGGCGTCGGTGTCGGCGAACCGATCCGTCATCTCCCAGGTGAACACAGGGGCGGTGGCCGGCGGGGGTTGCACCACCGTCACGGGGGGCGTGAAGCCGGACCCGGAAAGCAGGCTGCGGTCTTCGAGCGGGAGGAAGCGGAGGGTGGTCTTCACGGGTCGGCTCCGGTGGGGGGGTTACCACCACACCCGCACCGCCGCCGCGTCGGGGACAAGGAATCAGAAAAATGTCACCCGCTGGTCAGCCCGTCGGCGACGAGCAGTTGCCGCAGCTTGAGCAGCGCCCGCGCGAACCGCTTGCTGGTGGCCGAGATGTCCAGACCCAGCACCGCCGCGGCGTCGGCATTCGAGAGCCCCTCGAAGCTGCGGAGCAGGATCACCTCGCGGTCGGTGTCTTCCAGGGCGGCCACTGCCCGCCGCACCATCGCGGCGGCTTCCTCGGCTCGCACTTGCACGCTCGCCGTCGGGTCGTTCGCCGCCAGTTGTTTGACCAGCATCACCGACGAGTGGTCCGGGATGGGCACCTCGTTCCCGGCCGCCCGGCACTCCGCCCCCAGGTGCTTCCGCCGCAGATCAACCAGCGCCTCGGCCGCCGTCTTCCGCACCCACAGGTGGAACGGCATCGGCCGGCGGGCGAGGTAGTCGGGCAGGCGGGTGGTGATCCGCAGGGCCACCTCTTGGCTCACGTCGGTCGGGTCGAGCCGCGCCCGCAGTTGGCGGTCGAGACGGGAGCCGATCACCCGGTTCACCAGTTCCTGATGCCGACCGACGAGTTGCCCGGCCGCCTGCCCCTCGCCCCGTTCGGCGGCATCGAGGAGGCGGAGCACGTCGGACGGATCGGCGGCGGGACCTGCAAGGGCTTCGGTCATCGGATGAACCTTGTGGAGACGGTTCAAATTATCAGCCGCTCCGGCATCGGGAGCAATACGGAAAATTTCTTGTCCCGGCTCGCCGGCGGCTGCGGGTAGGGGGTTACACCCGTTCCGGAGCCGATGATGACCCGCTCGTTCAAACTGGGCGTTCAAGCCCTCGAAGCCCGCGAAGTGCCAACTGTCGTCACGCTCGAAGCCGGCATCCTGCGGATCACCGGTACCGAGTCCGCCGAAAGCATCGTCGTCCGCCAGTCCGCCACCCACTTGACCGTGGATGGGGAAACCGGTTCCTGGGCGATGAACGATGTCTCCGAAGTGTGGATCGATGCCGCCAGCGGGAACGACACCGTCGACCTCCAGAGGAGCGGGATGATCGTTACGGAACGTGCGGTCATCCTCGGCGGGTCGGGGAACGACCGCCTTTACGCTGGGAACGGGAACGACCACCTGGACGGCGGGAGCGGGAACGACACCCTGTTCGGCTTCGGCGGGAACGACCGACTGGCCGGGGACACCGGGGACGACGTGATGTTCGGCGGGAGCGAGAACGACAACCTGGCCGGGGGCGGCGGGAAGGACATCCTCATCGGGGAGGGGGGTACCGACCGGCTGGACGGCGGGCGGGAGTTCGACACCTACCTGGACCCGACCGCCGGGGAAAACGTTCACGACGACTGGGGGCCGTGGGCGAACAACATCGTGGGCAGCGGGTACACCCACCACCACATGCTCGGGGCGGCGGTCAGTTCGGAGTTCGGGTGGTACGACGCGAACACGGCCGATTCGGGCCTCCGCCGGGACGCCCGCGCCGCCGACCGCGACGCCAGCATCAGCCGCACCGAGATGATCGCCCTGCTGCGATCGGCGGGTGACGGCGGGTCGGTGACGGCGGACGAGTTCGCCGACCTGGCCGAGATCACCCCCAACGAGAGCATCGGCATGTCCGACGCGGTGCGGAACCTGAGCAAGAAGGTGGCCCACGGCGACCGGGCGAACCAGTGGTTCACCGGCGGGGTGAAGCAGGAGCCGCTCGGCAACCTGACGGCCGGCTCGTTCGACGACAAGTTGGAGAAACTGGTCGGCAAGTGGTTCCTCGGCACCGACCGGCCGCTGGCGAAGAACTACGACCGCTCGGAGACGTTCGGGTACAAGGCGGTGGTCGGGGAACTGTTCGTGGACGGGGTGGACGTGACGGACATCAACCAGGGCGAGGTGGGCGACTGCTACTTCATGGCCGGTCTCGGGGCCGTCGCCGTGCAAGACGAGGGCCGCATCGAGAACATGTTCACCGACAACGGCGACGGCACGTTCACCGTCCGCTTCTTCCGCGACGGAGTCGCCGAGTTCGTGACGGTCGATCGGTCCCTGCCGGTCCGAGTCGGTGGGAAGGCGGGTCCGGACACCCTGGTGTTCGCCAACAACGGGCAAGCCGCGTACTCCACCACCGAACTGCTCATGCGTGTGGGCACGCCAGCCCAGCCGCCCCGCACGCTCGAACTGTGGGTGGCGCTGGCGGAGAAGGCCTACGCCCAGGTGAACGAGTCTGGCTGGCTGGGGATCGAGCGGGACGGCACCAACTCGTACCACGGAGTCGGCGACCAGATCAGCCCGAACTTTTGGGACGGCGAGATCTCCAACGGGGACGGGCTGAACGGAGGGTTCGGTGACGCAGCCATGAGGCACATCGCCGGCGTGTCCACCACCGTCAACACCTTCTGGTTCACTACGTTCGCCGAACTGCGGCAGGTGTTCGACTCGGGTAAGGCGATCACGTTCGCCACGAAGCAAGACCTGTCCGAGGTGGTGCCGGTGATCGGCGGGCACGAGTACATCGTGACCGGGTACAACGCCGTGAAGCAAACGATCACGCTGCGGAACCCGTGGGGGCAAGACAGCCAGGTGAAGCGGGGCGAGGTGGTCATCGCCACCCGACCGGTGGAGGTGGAGTTGACCCTCAGTCAACTGAAGGACCTCTTCGACTCCTGGTCTACCGCCGCCGTGTGACACGGAAGACCCCTGACAACTCCGTCGCCCGCGGGTACAACCCGCGGGCTTCGGTCGTACCATCACCTCACCCTTCCGCCGAGACCGTTGAGCCATGAACGAGTACCCGCCGACGGCCGACGCGGAAGAGCTGTTCGCCCAGGTGGTGGACGAGTTCACTGACCGACTGAACGGCGGGGAATCGCCACGGGTGGAGGAGTATACCGCCCGGTATCCGCTGCTGGCCGCCGACCTGCGGGCGGTGCTCGGCATGCTCCCCGCCCTGCGGTCGGAATCGACCGCCGGCCAGTCCCTTCGCCCCGATGCGGCCGGCGAGTCCACCCTGCCGAACGCTGCCGCCGGCACGGTGGTGCAGGGCGAATCCGGTCCACAGGTGGCCGGGTTCACCCTGCACGGCGAACTCGGCCGCGGCGGGATGGGGGTGGTGTACCACGCCACGCAGGTGATGCTCGGCCGGCCGGTGGCGCTGAAGATGGTGCTGAGCGGGGCGCACGCCACCGCCGAAGAGCGGGTGCGGTTCCTGAACGAGGCCGGGGTGCTGGCCAAGTTCCAGCACCCGCACATCGTGCCGGTGTACGAGTTCGGGTCCGACCCGGACGGCCGACCGTACTTCGCCCTGGAGTACCTGGCCGGTGGGTCGCTGGCGGGCCAGTTGCAAGCCGGCCCACTCCCCCCCGCCGCCGCCGCCGGGGTGGTGAAAGCGCTCGCCGCCGCCGTCGGGTACGCCCACGCCCGCGGGGTGATTCACCGGGATCTCAAGCCGGCGAACGTGCTGTACGCCGCCGACGGCACGCCCAAAGTGACCGACTTCGGCCTGGCCAAGCGGACGGACGCCGGGGACGGGTTCACCGCCACCTACGCCGTCCTCGGCACCCCCAGCTACATGTCCCCGGAGCAGGCGAGCGGGGTGACGGCCGCGGTCGGCCCGCCGGCCGACGTGTACGCCCTCGGGGCCATCCTGTACGAGT
This sequence comes from Planctomycetia bacterium, assembly GCA_031441625.1. Classification (GTDB taxonomy): domain Bacteria; phylum Planctomycetota; class Planctomycetia; order Gemmatales; family Gemmataceae; genus JALHQU01. Next base: position 4,574 of record JANNQE010000064.1, on the reverse strand, counting down.
GCCTGACGGGGCGCCCGCCGTTCCGCGGGGTGAGCGTGTTCGACACCCTCGCCCAGGTGCGGACCCGTGAGCCGATCGGCGTGCGGGAACTCCAGCCGAGCGTGCCGAAAGACCTGGAAACCGTCTGCCTGAAGTGCCTCCAGAAAGACCCGGCCAAGCGGTACTCGTCGGCCGAAGCTCTCGCCGACGACCTGGAGCGGTTCCTGGACGGGCGGGCGATCCAGGCCCGGCCGGTGAGTGCCGTCGAGAAGGGCTGGCGGTGGTGCAAGCGAAACCGGCTGGTGGCGTCGCTCGGCGGGCTGGCAACCGGCCTGCTACTGGCGGTGGCGGTGGGGAGTGCGGTGGCGGCGTTGTGGTACCGGGCGACGCTGGAAACGGTGCAGGAGGCGAAAGACAAGGAGCAGGAGGCCAAGGACGACGCCGAGGACAAGCTGTGGCGGAGCTACCGGGCGAAGGCGGAGGCGGTGCGGAACGGCGGGCGGATGGGCCAGCGGGTGGAGAGCCTGGCGGCCCTCAAGGCGGCGGGCGACATCGTCCGCCGGCGGGGGGGCGACCCGAACGACCTCTCGGACCTGCGGAACGACGTGATCGCCACGCTCGCCCTGCCGGACGTGCGGTACGGGGCGGAGGTATCGGTGCGGCTGGCGGAGACCGCGTCCCGCGAAGACCCGCTCACCTTCGACCCCGACTACACCCTGGCGGCGGTGGACGACGTCGGCGTCGGGCTGCGGTTCGTGAGCACGGCCGACGGCCGCGAGGTGGGCCGGGTGACCACCAAGACGGTGGCCACCAACGGGCTGGTGCGGCGGAAGTTCAGCCGGGACGGGAAGGTGCTGGCGGTGAACGTGGGCGGGGCCTATGCCCTGTACACCGTCCCCGGCGGCAAGCGGCTGTCGCTCGTCCGGGGGGTCACGCAAATGGGCCAGTTCGACTTCGACCCGGCGGCCGAGCGGGTGTACGTCGGCGGCACCGACGCCGTCGTGCGGGGTTCACGGGTGGACAACGGGAAGGAGGAGTGGCAGCTCGACTTGAAGCCGTTCCGGGTGAACACCGGCAAGGAGTCGGCGGTGGCCGTCTCGCCGGACGGCACCCGGCTGGCGGTGTGCCCCTTCGGCGGCACGGGCATTCTGGTCTTCCGCCCGGACACGAAGGAGCTGCTGAACACCGTCCCCCTGGCCGCGAACCCGGTCGCGCCGGCGGTGGTGTGGCACCCGAACGGGCAGTGGGTGGGCCTCACCTACGGCGAAGGGGCGGACCGGGCGGACGTGTTCGATGCCGCCACCGACCGGCTGGTCGCCCGGCTGGAGGGGAACCACACCGTCACCCACCTGTCGTTCCATCCGAACGGGTGGGTCGCCGCCGCTGTCGGGTGGGACAACACCACCCGCTTCTGGAACCTGTATACGGGCAAGCCGGTGCTCACCCTGCCGTACATTACAGGGCACCCGTGGTTCAGCCGCGACGGGAGGTTCTACGGGTGTACCGTCACCCCCCCGTTCCGGGTGCAGGAGTTCGTGGATTGTGCCGAGTACCGCTCCCTCGGGATGGGCCGCGGGAGCGGGTCCGGGAGCGAGCACTCCCCGCCCCGGCTCAGCCCGGACGGTCGCCTGCTCGCCACCCAAACGCCCGCCGGCACCCACCTGCACGACCTGCCCTCCGGCCGCCTACTCGCCACCTTCGGAAACACCGGCGGCACGGCATCCCCCGCCCACACCCCCGGCCGCTACCCGGCAGTCTGGGCGGCCGACGGATCGGCCCTGCACTTCCTCATCGGTTCGAGCCTGTTCGCCCGCGCCGCGGTGCGACTCGACGGCGGGGTGCTGACCGTCGGCCCGCCCCGCCCGCTCTGGCCGACCACCGCCGCCATCGACGACGTGCAGGTGCTGCCGGACGGCAAGACGGTCGTCGCCGCTACCGGCGGCACCTTCGACCTGGAAACGGGGCGGGAACGGGTGCTGCCGCAGATGCCGCGGTATCGCGCCCAGCACAAGAACGCCGTCCACCCCGACGGCACCCTGGTGGCCACCGCCGGCTGGCACGACCCGACGGTGACGGTGTGGGAGCCGGCCAACGGGCGGCGGGTGAAAGAGATCGAGTTCGGCCGGAATGCCCTGCCGACGTTCACCCCGGACGGCCGCCACCTGGTGCTCACTCGTACCAACTCCTACACGTTCTTCGATACCCGCACCTGGGAGGAGTGGAAGCGGATCCCCCGCCAGGTGGCCACCCACCCCGGCCCGATCACCTTCTCGCCCGACGGCACCCAGGTGGTGCTGGAGGTGGAGGCCGGTGTGCTGACGCTGTTCTCATGCCCCGACTACGCCCCGCTCGCCCGGCTACAGTCCCCCGGCCGCGAGCGGGCCGGGTTCGACCGCGACGTGCGGTTCTCCCCCGACGGCGGCGCCCTGCTCTTCCGCACCGAACCGTCCACCGGCGGGTACCGGGTGTGGGACCTGCGGGCGGTGCGGCGGGGGCTGGCCGAGTTCGACCTGGACTGGGACGCGCCGGCGTACCCGCCGCTGGCCGCGGTACCGCCCATCACCGCCGTGCGGGTGATCGGCAACGAAACGGTGGCGACGTACCAGCGGGCGAAGAAGGGCGGCGAGCAGTGGGCGGCCCTGGCGCTCGCGGCCGACCCGTTCGACCCGGCCGCCAACCGCGCCCTGGCGAATTGGTGTCGCGACTACGGCCGGCACGACGACGCCCTCGCCCACGCCGCACTGAGCGTGGCCGCCGAACCTGCCCAACTCGACCTGCTCCAGTTCCTGTGCTCGGCCGGTATCGAACTGCGGCAGTGGGAGGACGTGGCGCGGTGGGCGACGCTCGCCACCGACCAGTTCCCCGAGTCGGTCGAAGCCGTCGAGTTCCGCTACCACCGGGCGGTGGCCGCACTCTGCCGCAAGAAGCCCGACGACGCGCTCGCCGACCTGGACGCGGCCTGGAAGGTGGTGGCCGACTGGAAGACCCGCCCCGACCTGCGGGGGCTGGTGGCCGACGCCCGCGCCGTCGCCCTACTCGCCCTCGACCGCAAGCCGGAGGCGGCCGAGGCCCAATCGAAGGCCATCGAACTCGGGGCGACCGTCGCCGACTTCCGCCGGCGTGCCGGGTCGCTGCTGTTCGGCCCGCCCGCGTTCCGTCACCCGGTCCTCGGCCAGGCGCTGGCCAAGTTCGTCGTCGAGGACAAGACCGCCACCGAGTTCGACCACTTCGTGTATGACCTGGCGATGTACCGGGCCGGGCGGTGGGCGGACGCGGCCAAGCGGATCACCCCCCGACTGAAGACTGCCGGCGGCACCGCCCGCGGGGAGGTGCTGCTCGTACTGGCGCTGTGCCACGCGGCGGCGAACGACGCACCGGCGGCCGAGGCCGCGTTCAAGGACGCCGAAAAGCTGTGGCAGGCGAAGCGGCCGACCGTCACCCCCCGCGACCGACACCGGGTGGACTACTTGGCGGCCGAGGCGAAGGAGGCGGTGGCCGCGTCAAATGTCCGCTGACCCGCCGTGGTTCATCTCCGGCAAGTACCTCCGGCACCGGGCAGTGAGATCGGCCCGTCGTGGGGGAACGTTCGCAGTCGGAATTGAATGGCGTCCCACCCACGCACCCGTCCCGCCCGGCGGCAAGCTCGACGTGCGACTGACCGCCCACGCCTTGGAGGTGGCCACCCGCGGGATGCAGCAGGGGCGGGGGGGGAGCATGGTCTACCCGGTCTACCTGCTGGCCCTGCACCGGGCCGGGCGGTCGGCCGAGGCGGACAAGGGGGTGCCGGCGGACGTCCTCCCGGCAACCGGACCGGCGAGATGAAGCCCGCCACCCCGTACGAGCGGTTCCTGCTCGACCGGTTCCGCACGTTGACCCAGGCTGCGTTCGCCGACCCGCCGCCGAAGTCGCCCACGGACAGGTGAACGGGAATGCCGGACGAGACGCCCAGGCTGAGGCAAAGAAAAACTGGCACTTGAGAAGGGTGGCAGGTGCAGGGGTTTCAGCCGATGCCATTCCACGGACGCCCCACCCGGTGGGTACGCAGCCACCACCGTGGGGCGTCGTCACCGGCCACCGCCACGGCGGCGGCCTCGATCCACTTCCGCAGGCTCGTGGGGTGGTGGCGAAAATCCTTCGCAATGCGAGTCATGGACATCCTCCCGCACTGAAATCGGGCGAGGAGGTCGAAGTGCTCGGCCTTCGGGTAATCGTCGGTCGCCAGGTACATTTTCCCTCCCTGGTCCTCCATCTCCACTCGGGCATGCCGCAGTTCGCTCATGTACTCGTCGAGCCTTCTGTCGATCTCGTCTCGCACCCAGTTGCGGTACTCCTCGTCTGTCTCCCGGAGCATCTCCCACCCCGTAGGGCCACCTCGAACTCGGGCGGGGAGTCGAGTAAGACTTCCCACGCGGCGGCGGAGTCGAGGATCGTCCAGGAGCGGGGTGCCGCCCGCCCTGATCTTCCCCACGGAAAGTGGACAGTGATCTAGCGGTTGTCCGGGTTCTTCGTCCGCTCGAACTCGTCCGGGGTCATGTACTCCAGGGTCGAGTGCCGTCGGACGCGGTTATAAAACACCTCGATGTACTCGAAGATCG
>JANNQE010000063.1:0-6066 GCA_031441625.1 Planctomycetia bacterium | reverse complement strand
ACTTTCGGCAAATGGTGACACGTATGCAGACATCATTCAATATACACTCCACAGGATGTTCTCGTAGGCCAGCTTCTTGTTCTTGTCGTTCTTGGCCAGGTGCTCCATCGCGGCCGTCATCTGCTCGGCCGTCGGCGTCTTCGCCTGGGTGAGCAGGAACAGCTCGGTGATCTTGTCGGCGTCCGGGCGGGAGTCCTTCGCCAGCTTGTCGGCCCGCCCGCCCACGCGGGCCAGCTTGCCCTGCACCTCGTCGCTGTTCAGCAGGTGCAGCACCATCGCCAGGCTGGCCTCGTTCACCCGCTCGCACTCGCACGCGCTGATCCGCTGCGGGCGGCCGAACACGTCCAGGAAGTACGACTGGAACGACTCGTCGGGCAACTGGATCGCCCGCCGGGGTGCGTTCTGGTCCTTCGGGAGGCCGGGGAAGTCGGACGGGCTTTCGGTGATCGCGCACACGGCGTCGAACACCACCTCCGCTTGCAGCCGCTTCGGGTAGTACCGGGCGTAGCTCTGCTTGTCCGATTTGTTGAACTCGTTCGGCACGGCCGACAACTGATAGGTGCGGCTCTTGCAGATGGTGCGGACGAGCGCCTTCAGGCTGAACTTGTTGTCGGTCAGGTTCTTGGTCAGCGCGTCGAGCAGTTCCGGGTTGCTCGGCGGGTTCGTCACCCGCATGTCGTCGAGCGGGTCGACGATCCCGCGGCCGAAGAAGTGCGCCCAGTAGCGGTTGGCCACGGCCTTGGCGAAGTACGGGTTCTTCGGGTCGGTCATCCAGTCGGCCAGCAGCACGCGGGGGTCGTCCTCGGCGGCCACGGTCATCGCTTCGGCGTCGAGCGGTTTCAGGTCGGCCGACTTGCCGCTCTTCTTGTTCTGCACGCTGCCGGTCGGCTTGTTGAAGATGGCCACGCGGGCGTTCTGGTTGTTGTTGTTCTGCCGGCCGATGGTGGGCAGGGTCTTCCGCCCGACGCGGCCGTAGAAGGCGGCGAGGCCCCAGTAGTCGTCCTGGCTCCACTTCTCGTACGGGTGGTGGTGGCACTGGGCGCACGCCAGTCGCTGGCCCAGGAACACCTGGCTCAGGTCGTCCACGAACTGCTCGGGCGTCTGCACCTCCTTGTACCACACCGTCGCCGGCGATTTGCTCTCCTCGCCGATGGCGCAGATGACCTCCCGCGCGAAGTCGGAGTACGGCATGTCGGAGGCCATGGCCTCGCGGATCCAGGCGTGGAAGGCGAACGTGCCCTGGGCGCGCTCGGCCTGCCCGCGCCGCTTCACCCGCAGCACGTCGGCCCACTTGTTGGCGAAGAAGTAGGCGTACTCGGGCGACTCCAGCAGGGCGTCCACCAGTTTGGCGCGCTTGTCGGCCGACTTGTCGGACAGGAACTTCGTCACCGCGTCGGCGCTCGGCAGCGTGCCGGTGACGTCCAGGTGCGCCCGCCGCAGGAACTGCTCGTCGGTACACAGCTCGCTGGGCGTGATGCCCAACTCCCGCCACTTGGCGGCGGAGTGCGTGTCCACGGTGCCGGTCGGGAAGTCGAACTTGGGGGCGTCGCCCGGCCGCGGCACCACCGCGCGGAAGGTGGCCACGTTCCCGTTGAACCGCACCATCACGGCCGCCTGGCCGGTGCTGCTGAGGGTCCGCACCAGCCCGCTCTCGCTCACCGTCGCCACTTCGCTCTCGTTGCTCTCGTACTGCGCCCGGCGGGTCACGTCGGTCACGGTGCCGTCCGAGTAGTGGGCGTGAACGGCCAACTGCTGGCGGCTCTGGCGGTCCACCACGCGGGTGTCCGGGAACACCGTCACTTTCGTCACCTTCGGGTCTTTGTCGGTGCCGTAGGGCAGGCCGCTGGCCACCCACCGCCGCAGCAGCTTGTACTCCTCGCTGCCCACTTCCGTCTTCTTCCCGCCGCCGTGCGGCACCACGCCGGCCGCCTTCAGCAGCAGCAGGCTCTGGTCCGGCGAGGCCGGGAACACCCGCCGCCCGCGGGCCTCTTTCAGCAGGGTCATGTAGTCGAGTTCCGGGTCGAACCCGAGGAGCGACAGGCGGAAGCCGTTCTGCCCCTGGATCTTTCCGTGGCAGCCGCCGCTGTTGCACCCCAGCTTCGTCAGGATCGGCTCGATCTCGTTCGGGAAGCTGATGGGCAGCGGGGCTTCCATCCCACTGACCGTCACCGGCACCTTCGCCGACTTGCCGCCGTACTCCACCGCGATTTCGGTGCTGCCGTTCGCCAGCGGGTAGACGCGGCCGGTTTCATCGACCCGCACCACCTTGCCGTCGGCGACGGCGAACTTGGTGTCGCCGGTCACGTCGAGCGGGCGGCCGGACTCGCGGTCGCCGGAGACGGCCAACTGTGGCGCGTCCTCGGCCCCTTTCAGGGTGAGCTTGGGGGGAAACGCGGACACGCCGCGGACGGCCACGGGCTTGGCGTCTTGGGCGGTGGCGAACAGCGGGGCGAGGGCGGCGAGCGCCGCGAGCGCGAACCGGCGGGCCATGGGGCACCTCGGCGGGGCGGGGAGGAGTCGGTGGGCGACCGATCCGTGGGGTGGGACCAACAAATAGCCATGCTAACCGAAGTGCGGCGGCGGGGCAACAGATTGCGGAATGCGGAATGCGGAATGCAGAATGCGGAGTGGAAACCAGCCGGTCAGGCGGTCTTCATCCCGCATTCCGCGCTCCGCGCTCGGTCACGGCCCGTACGTCTTCTTCACCGCTCGCCCGTTCCGGTCGGTCGTTTCCCCCGCCGCGTCCGACGGGGTTGTCTTCTTCGGGCCGGGGGGGTGCCCGTCTTCGCCGCCTTCTCCATCTCCTCGTCGATGCGGGTGAACACGATCTTCAGGTTCGCCTCCTCCATCGTCATCACGTCCCCGTTGACGGTGATCGACTCGGCGAACGACGATTGCCCCTGCATGGCGGGCGCGACGTTCTCCAGGTACACCATGCTCCCCGGCCCGAGCCGCCACGTGCCGCTCATGCGGATGGCCCCCTGCGGCACCCGCAGCTCCATCGTAAACCGCCCGCCCTCGGTGAAGCTGACGGTGGCCGTCGCGTTCTTCACCCCCTTGAACTCGGGGATGTACGCCGACGCCCACTTGGTCCCTTCCAGTTTGCCCTCGTTCTCACTCTTCCCGCAGCCGGTGCCGCTGATCGCCACGGCCGCCGCCACCAGCAGCCCGCACGCCCGGACGAGTCGGTTCACGGGAACACCAGGTGCGATTCACCCCGGCCGGGCCGCGGGGACCCGCCGTGCGAGTCGCATCCGCCGCCCGCGTGCCACCGGGGAACGTGTCAACCGTAGCTCAATCCGCACACCCGGTCGGGGAAATGCTCACACACAGGCGAGTTTCGCGGTGGTCAGAAAAGTGCGATCGGCGGGGCGCGATGGTTCTGGCCTCGGCGAAACTCAAGTGTCACACGTCGAGCGAGACCGTACCCGCCGGGCCGTTCACAGTGAGTACGCACAGCCGCAGCACGTCCATGCCGAGGAGGAACTCGACGTCCGGAAGGGCGGCCGGGATTTCGGCGACCGTCAGCAGGTCGTCCAACACGACGGTGTTCGGCAACCCGAACATCGGTGGTAGGCCGACGCTCACCTCGTACAGCTTCACCTGGATCAACCCGCCGGCGGTCTGGTTGTTGGCCTGACCGAACGAGGTGATGCCGAGTCGCTTCAAGACGGCGGGGGCGACACTCGACACGGTGGCCCCGGTGTCGATGACCGCCTGAACCAACACCGGCGGCGTGACCGGCTGACCGGCGTCGATCAGGCGCGTCGTCTCGTTCCAGTCCAACCCGACCAGCACTGGGATTGTCGGGTGGTCGATCCCCAGCGGGACGGTCATACGTGGCATGGGCGATCTCCGTCCTTGAGTAGTTTCCCGAAGGTTAACCACCCGAAGTTGTAGATCGGTTCCCACTCGCACACCCCTTGCACGAAGATTGGCTGGCCGGGGTAGCGGTTGATCCCTTCCCAGTGCGCCTCGCGGAACGTCGGCCAGACGCCGATGACCTCCGTCCCCTTGATGAGAACGAACTTCCCTTCGTGGCCGGCGGCGAGCAGTTCGCCCGCGATGCGGCGGTACGTTTCCCACTCTTCCGCCACAGGGCTGTTCGCGGCGCTCGGGCCGAGTTCGGTGTAGTGGATGTACTTGCGGGTCGTCATGGTCGTTCCCTCCGTTCCCCCGGAGTGTACCCACCGCCCGCCGCCCACGCAGCGCCGACCGGATATCATGCCCTCGTCCTGTCTCGGACGGAGCCTTGTTCCATGCCACGCCCGTCGCGCTGGATCGTGCCCAAAGTGGCCGGGTCGAAGCTGGTCCGCCGCATGGCTGACGCCGGCCTGACCGCCGCCGCCCGCGTCCGTACCCGCCGCCTCGACCGCATGGACGCCGCCGCCGTGCAGGAGAAGCAACTGCTGCGGCTGGTGCGAAAAGCCGTCGACACGAAGTTCGGCCACGACCACGGGTTCGAACACATCCACACCGTCGCCGACTTCCAGGCCCGCGTGCCGCTGCGCGACTACGAAGACTTTTGGAACACGTACTGGAAGGCGGCGTACCCGCGACTCGACAACATCACCTGGCCGGGCAAGTACCCGTACTACGCGCTGAGCAGCGGCACCACCAGCGGGGCGACCAAGTTCATCCCCATCTCGCGGCAGATGGTGCGGTCGAACCAGAAGGCGGCGTACACGTCGATGGCCCTGTTCCGCAACCACTACCGCAAGCACCGCCTGTTGACCGGCAAGTTCTTCTTCCTCGGCGGGTCCACCAGCCTCCGCCAGCAGGCCGACGGCAGCGCCGCCGGCGACCTGAGCGCCATCGCCTTCAAGGAACTGCGACTGAGCGGCCGGCCCTACGTGTTCCCGTCCGAAGAGTTGGCCACCATCTCCGACTGGACGGTGAAGCTGCAGCGGCTGGCCGAGCGGTCGCTCCGCGAGCCGATTACGGCACTCAGCGGCGTGCCGTCGTGGATGCTCAAGCTGTTCGACGTGGTGAAGCAGGTGTCGGGCAAGAGGACCATCGCCGAGGTGTGGCCGCAACTGCGGGTGGTCGTCCACGGCGGCACCAAGTTCGACTCGTTCCGCAACACGTTCAAGGCCGAGATCGGGTCGGACGAGGTGAAGTTCTGCGAGGTGTACCCGTGCAGCGAGGGGTTCATCGCCACCGAAGACCCGCGGTACGGCAAGCTGCGGCTGGTGCCCGACCACGGCATCTTCTTCGAGTTCATTCCCCTGGACGAGTTGAAGGACGGCAAGCTCGTCACGGCGAACCCGACGCGGCACACGCTCGCCACCGTGCATCCCGGCGTGGTGTACGCGGTGGCCCTGAGCAACTGCGCCGGCATGTGGGCCTATCTGGTCGGCGACACGATCACCTTCGAGAGCGTCAACCCGCCGCTGTTGCGGTTCAGTGGGCGGACGAAGAACTACCTGTCGGCGTTCGGCGAGCACCTGATTGAAGAGGAGGTGACGAAGGCGGTGGCGGTGGCGGCCGAGAAGAGCCACGTGTTGACGGCCGACCTGCACGTCGGCCCGGTGTTCCCGATTGATCCCACCAAGCCGGGCCACCACCTGTATCAGATCGAGTTCCGCGGATCGCCGCCGGCCGACCTGACCCGCTTCGCCACCGACCTGGACGCCGAACTCCGCCGGCTGAACGAGGACTACGACGCCCACCGGGTGAACGACATCACCATGCTGCTGCCGGTGGTGCAGGCGGTGCCCGACGGCGGGTTCGCCCGCTGGATGGCCGCCCGCGGCAAGGTCGGCGGGCAGAACAAGGTGCCGCTCATGGACAACGACGGCCGAATGTCCCGCGAGCTGGCCGAGTGGATGGCAAAGGACGGCGGGTGAGCCGTGAACGTCTATCGTGTTGGTGGAGTTTGGCGGTTGTGGAGGACCGCCGAACGCCGCGAAGCGGCCGGCGTTTGTAGCCCAGGGCGGAAGCCCTGGGACCCATCGCCCCACCCCACCCCCGCCCCGAAGGGGCCGGCGTCCACCCCCACGCCGGCCCCTTCGGGGCGGAGTCTCGTTCGCCCCACTCCCCAGGGCTTCCGCCCTGGGCTACTAA
>JANNQE010000062.1:0-2643 GCA_031441625.1 Planctomycetia bacterium | reverse complement strand
CGCTCGCAAACTCGCGGCGACGACAAGTTGATTAGGGCGACGACAGCACCGCCTCCCCACTTCCCCGTTGACATCCCCGCCACTTCCGGGCACAACATCGTTGCCTCAGGCCCGCGGCACGCCCGGAGTTCCCCCATGCCCGCCCACATCCTGCTCGTCGCCTTGCTCGCCACCCCGCCGGCCGCCGCCCTGCCACCGAAGGAGCCGGCGGTGTACGCCACGATCAAACTGGGCAAGGACATGGCCGGTCACGCAGCGTTCTCCCCGGACGGCAAACGGTTGGCCTACATCCAATCTGGGGGAAAGCTCGTCCTGTGGGACGTGACGAAGAAGGAAGCGACGGTCCTGTCCGAAACCAAAGGCCTGTACGGCCTGGTCTGGTCCTCCGACGGCAAGTGTCTCTACGCAATATGTTTCTCTGCGGTGTACCGCGTTGATGCGGCCACCGGGGAGTGGACGGAACTGTATGTGCATGGTAAAAAGCCGGCGACGGTGATCAAGTACATCCCGGAGAAGAAGCAACTCGTGTCAGGCTGCACCGACGGGAGCATCGTCGTCTGGGATGCGGAGAAGGACAAGCTTGTGAAGAAGCTGACGTGCCCGGATGAAGGGCTGGTGTTCGACCTCCAACCCGTGCCGGACACTTCCAAACTGGCGGTCGCCGCAAGCCTCAGGACAACCCCAGCCGACGAGCCAAACGTTATCGAAGTGCGGCGTGTGTTGTACACGGCCGATTTGACGGACGGAACATTCACTATGGCGATCGACCCGGCCAAATCTTTGCATGGAGGCGGTCGGCGACAACTCGCCGCCACGCACGCGGGTGGCGAGCATGCGTTCGCGGACCCCGACAACGGGGCGGTGGTCATCACCGACGTGGCCACCGGCAAGAGCCGCACCATCAAGGACTGCCCGGTCCTCCCGGTCGCCTGTCAGTTCAGCCCGACCGACAGGTATCTGTTCATGGGCGGAGCCAACGAAAAAAGCAGGAGAGAAGGTATCGATCCGTTCTATTCAGAAGGCGCGTTTGCCATCTACAACCTGACGACCGACAAGTGGGTAACCCAGATGAAGAAGGAACGAGCGACAGTGAGTTCCCTGAGTTATTCGGCGACGGCCAACCTGTTAGCCTGTACATTCGACTGCCGCGAGAAAAACGAAATCATCGTCTGGGACATGAAGGGGATCATCGACCCGGCCGCGAGGCCGAAGAAGAAAGACTGATGCGGGGGCCGGGTTCGCCTTTCGCGGGTTGACACCCCCGCCACTTCCGGGCACAACATCCCCACGTCTCTCCCCATGCGGTGCGCGATGAACGGGTTCGAGTGGTGGATGGTCCCGGTCGGGCTGGTCGCCTACGTGCTGCTGTACGCGGTGGCGGCGTGGCTCTATCCGCCCGTGTTGAGGCCGGTGTGGTGGCTGCTCGTGCGGGTGCTGTACCGCTTCCACGCCCACGCCCGCAACCACGTGCCCCGCACCGGCCCCGTCCTGCTCGTGTCGAATCACGTCAGTTACGTCGATTGGCTACTCATCTGGGCCGCGTGCCCGCGGGCGGTCACGTTCGTGCTGTGGGAGAAGTACCGGCGGAACCCGGTGCTGCGGTTCCTCCTGTCGTTCGTCCGGCACCGCACCGTGTTCATCGCCCGCACCACCGCCCCCCACGCGCTGGCGTCGGCCCTCGACAAAGTGTCCGCCGCCCTGAACCGCGGCGAGTGCGTGCTCGTGTTCCCGGAGGGTCGGCTCACCCGCAACGCCCAGATGCTCCCCTTCCGCCGCGGCATCGAGCGGGTGCTGTCGAACACCACTCAGCCCGTGCAGGTGGTGCCCGTGGCTTTGTGGAACGTGTGGGGGAGCATCTTCAGCTACCACGGCGGGCGGATGATCTGGAAGTGGCCGCTGCAACTCCGCCGGCGGGTGGCCGTCTGCTTCGGCAAGCCGCTCACCGGCACGCCGAGTGTCGCCGAGGTGCGGGCCGCGGTGGTCGAAACGATGGCCGACTGCGGCATCTTCCAGAGCGAGTACGTCATCCCCGTTCACGCCGGGTTCGTGCGGTACGGTGCCCGCAAGACGAACCTGTTCCGCGTCGGGTTCGTCGATGCGACGAGCGGCACCGACCGCGTGCTCACGTGGCCGAAGGCGCTCGTGGGCGCGTGGGGCCTGGCCGGGTGGCTGAAGCGGAACCTGCCGGCCGACGAGAAGACGGTGGGCGTGTGGCTGCCGACCGGCCTCGGCTCGGCGTTCGCCAACTTCGCCCTCGCCTTCCTGCACCGCACCACGGTGAACCTGAACTACACCGCCGGCGATGCGGGGGTGCTGGCCGCCATCCGCCAGAGTGGGCTGAAGACGATCATCACGGCCAAGCGGTTCGTGGACCGCCTGCCCCTGCCGCCGTCGGACGTGAAAGTCATCTATCTGGAAGACGCCCTCGCCGGCATTTCCAGTTGGTCGAAGCTGTGGCGGCTCGTGCTGGTGGTGCTGCTGCCCGGCTGGTTCCTCGACCGCGTGGTCCTGAACTGCCGGCGGTTCAAGTGGGACGACCTGCTCACCGTCGTGTTCAGCAGCGGCAGCACGGGCGAGCCGAAGGGGGTGATGCTGAGCCTGCGGAACATCTCGAGCAACGCCGACAGCTTCCAACTGGGCGTG
>JANNQE010000061.1:0-2845 GCA_031441625.1 Planctomycetia bacterium | reverse complement strand
CCCCCCTCGGTTCGTGACTTCGAGCGACGCTATCCGACGCCCAACTCGGAGGCGACGGCCCGCACCCGCTTCACCGCATCGTTCCGGGACAGGCCACGAGTCTCCCGCAGGAACCGGATCGCCGCCTCCTGTTCGCCCGTCCGCACCAGCCCGTACAGCCGCATCTCCCACCGGGAATCGACGCCGGGGGCGGCGGCGGGCAGCCACTCCACCCGGACGCTGCCGTTCGGGATGCCGCAGGTCAGAATCCGCCGCCGGTCGTCCGGGTCGGTCTGCATTTTGAAGCGGACGAGTTCGTCGATCAGGCCGTCCACGTCGTTCGACTTGAACTCGGCCCACAGGTCGGGGTTGTGGGCCTCGATCTGCTCCCACGCCCGGCGATACTCGGCCCTCGGATGTCCCAGCCCGACCGCCTCGTTCCAGGCGAAGTTGGCGAACATCAGGGCGACGTGCATCGCCTCCGACGAGAGTTCGCCTTTGGGATCACGGAGTAGCCGCTCGGCCATCTCCTTCATGACTTCGGACATCTTGCGGGGCAATTGTGTCACGGGTTGACCCTCCTCATCGCCTTGGTCGCCTTCTTCGCATCGAACGCTTCGGGATCGAACGGCCCTCGCCATTCCAGCAGTTCCTCGTGCTGCTCGTCCTGCGGATCAGCGATGGCGTCGAGGTAATCAGCGTAGCCCGGAGGCCCGCCGCAGTCTTCCGGCGGGCAGGATCGCTCCCCTTCGAGGCACAGCGGCGGCTTCGCCTTCGGCACGGCGGTCGGGCACCCCTCGAACAGAACCTCGTGCCGCCAGCCGTCGCCGAAGTCGTACTCGTACACCCACCGGGCCGTCCGGCTCGACTTCGGGAGCAGCGTGCTGAGGAGAACGTCCGTCTCGTCCTCGGAGTCGGAGTCGAAATCGTCGCCGTCCGGGGCCGGTTCGGTGTACCGCACACCGCCGATCTCGAACTGGTGCAGGTGGTAGTCCTCCCACCCGAACGCCGCCTGGATGGACTCGTGGAACTCGACCAGCGTGCAGTCGGGAACCTGGACCCGCCGCCAGATGGCCGGTGCGATGTCCAGCAGTGTGATTTTGAACTGGAACAGCCGGTCGGTCTTCGCCGGGGCCGGGAGCAAGAAGTCGAACCCGCCGATGTCTTCTTCCTCGAAGAACTTGATGACTCGGCTCATCACCGCCATCAGTCGCTTCTTGTCGGCGCTCGGTGCGGACACGGCGGCTTGGCCGGTTTCGTCGTTGAGCGTGTGCAGTTCGTTCCAGGTGACGGGTACGACCTGCGTGCCGTCCCCGGCCTGCACCATCTTCTTCTTCAGGTTCCGGCCCAGGTGCGTGCAGCGGAGCAGCGTCTCCCGCTGTTGCCGGGTCAGCTTGAGTGGGTAGGTGTGGCTGGCCTTCTTGGTCCGCTTGCGGCGGAACACAATCGCCTCCGACCCCCGGCCCGTTAGATAGTCCGCCAGACCCGCCTGGAGTTTCTGCCGGGCCTGGGCCGGGGTCAGGGGCTTGTCGTCGTCGGGTGTCATGGTCGATCCGCCGTACCGGAACTTGGTGTCGAGAAACTGTATTCGTTTGCCAGCGACCCGCCGTCACGCATGGGGCAACGTCGCCTGGAGGTCCGGGATTCCGGCGAGGAAGATCGCATCGCTCCGGTGGTGGTGATACGCCTTGAAGACGAATTCGTTCCAGTAGTTCGGGCCGGGGCCGTGTTTGAACAGTCGGTGCAGGCCCGTCGCCTCGCTGACGGAACCGACCAGTGCCCTGCCAAGGAACTGCGACCACTCGTTCTGACTCGCCATCAGGATGTACGGGGTCGTGAAGGCGACGTGGTACTGAGCCAGATCGGGCAGCAGCGGCGGGAGGAGCCGGACGTACCAGAGTTCGCCGGTTGTTCCCCGGTCGCCGGAAGCCGTGTGGCACACGAATTCGACCTCCGTGACGAGTTCCCGCAGCCGGACGTGCGGGCCGTCCGTGCCGACGTGCTGGTACACGCCCATGCGGGAAGCGGCCATCTTCTTCAGGGCGTCGAGTTGGTCGGGGTTCATGCCCACCACGTCGTTCGACTCGATCATGCACGAGGCCAGCGTGTCGCCGTCGTCGAAGGGTAGGTCGTAGAACGCCCAGGACGTGAAGAAGCTGCCCGTCAGCGGACTCATCGGCGGTCCCGACGGCAGGTATTCGTCTTCGGCCTTGGCGACGATCCGGGCGTACTTCTTCATCTCCGGGAGTCGGGACGTTCCCTCGGCGAAGACCGACGTGACGTGCTGGACGATGGCGTAGGCGGCGTGAACGGGGTCCATGCCCTGGCTGATCCACGCCTCGATGTCGGGCGCGTCCGGGTGGCGTGGCGTCTTCCCGGTCGGAAGGTCCGAGAGTCCGCCCCGGTTCAACTTGGCGTGCAGTTTCTTGCTGGTTCGGCCCATGTGAAATCTCCTTGCCGATCCACTCGGCGGTCAAGAATTCTTGCCTCGATGGAGCATCGCTTACCACGCAGGCTACTCCAAGCGGTCAGCCTGTCGCCCCGTCCAACTCAGGGCTGTCTGTGGCTTTGACCAGATACGCCCCGTTATCGCTGCCTTTTGGTTTCTGCCACCTTCGCCACCAAGTGGCCCACTTCGTCCCCGTCGAGTTCGACGACCTCCGCAACCCCGTGGATGTTCTAGATGAGGTCGGCGGAAGCGCCCAAGAAGGTCGAGAACCCCGGCTTGATCTTCCCCACGGAAAGTGGACAGCGAGTGAGCGGATGTCCGGGTTCTTCGTCCGCTCGAACTCGTCCGGGGTCCTGTACTCCAGGGTCGAGTGCCGTCGGACTCGGTTGTAAAACACCTCGATGGACTCGAAGATCG
>JANNQE010000060.1:0-4730 GCA_031441625.1 Planctomycetia bacterium | reverse complement strand
CCCTAACCCCTCTCCCCCAGGGGAGAGGGGAACCAACCCAAGAAATTCACCCCCCATGCGCTCCACACTCCTGCTCCTCGCCCTGGCACTCCCGGCGTTCGCCGCCGAGGGGCTGCCACCCAACGCCAAGATCGCCAAACTCGACGTGTCGCCGAAGGCGGTCGAGTTGAAGGGGCCGTTCGCGTACTCGCAACTGGTCGTCACCGCCACGCTCGACGGCGGCGGCACCCTCGACGTGACGCGGATGGCCACGTTCACCCCGCCGGCCGGTGTGACCGTCGCCCCGAACGGGCTGCTGCGGTCCACCGCCGACGGCAAGGGCGAACTGGGCATCGCCGTCGGCACCCACATCGCCGCCGTCGTGGTGACGGTGTCCGACACCAAGTCCGAAGCGCCGGTCAGCTTCGTCAAGGACGTGCAGCCGGTGCTGGCCAAGCTGGGGTGCAACGCCGGCACCTGCCACGGGGCGGCCCAGGGGAAGAACGGGTTCAAACTGTCCCTCCGCGGGTACGACCCGGTGTTCGACCACCGCGCGCTCACCGATGATCTGGAAGGGCGGCGGTTCAACCGGGCCGACCCCGACCGCAGTCTGATGCTGCTCAAGCCGGCCGGCGGGGTGCCGCACGCCGGCGGGGTGGTGTGGCAGCTCGAAGACGCGAACTACAAGCTCGCCCGCCGGTGGATCGCCGAGGGGGTGAAGAACGACGCGGGGACTGAGAAGGTGAAGTCGATCGCGGTGTTCCCGCCGACCATCAGCGTGGACCGCATCGGGCAGAAGCAGCAGTACGCGGTGATCGCCACCTACGCCGACGGCAGCCGGCGGGACGTGTCGGCCGAGGCGTTCATCGACAGCAGCAACACCGAAGTGGCCACCGTGGATAAGGCCGGGCTGGTGACGACCGTCCGCCGCGGCGAGACCACGCTGCTCGTGCGGTACGACGGCGCGTACGCCGCCGCCGGCGTGGTGGTGATGGGCGACCGCAGCGGGTTCGAGTGGGTGCAGCGGCCGGTGTACAACGCCATCGACGAGCTGGTGGACGCGAAGTTGAAGCGGATGAAGATCGTGGCCAGCGACCTGTGTACGGACGAAGAGTTCGTCCGCCGCCTGTCCATCGACCTGACCGGCCTGACGCCCACTTCCGCCGACGTGCGGGCGTTCCTGGCCGACCCGAAGCCGAGCCGGGAGAAGCGGGACGCGCTGGTGGACAAGCTGATCGGGAGCGAGCCGTTCATCGACCACTGGACGAACAAGTGGGGCGACATGCTCCAGGTGAACCGCAAGTTCCTCGGCGACGCCGGGGCCGCCGCCCTCCGCAAGTGGATCAAGGAGCAGGTGACGGCCAACACGCCCTACGACCAGTTCGCGTACCAACTGCTCACCAGCAGCGGGTCGAACGTGGACGCCCCGCCGGCGGCCTATTACAAGGTGCTGCGGGACGCCGACGCGGTGATGGAGAACACCACCCAACTGTTCCTGGCCATCCGCTTCAACTGCAACAAGTGCCACGACCACCCGTTCGAGAAGTGGACGCAGGACCAGTACTTCCAGACGGCCGCGTTCTTCGCCCAGGTGAGCCGCAAGGAGGACCCGCGGTTCAAGGGGCAGAAGCTGGGCGGGACGGCGGTGGAGGGCGGCAAGCCGCTCGTCGAGGTCATCGACGACGCGAAGGCCGGCGACATCAAGAACGAGCGGACCGGCGACGTGGCCCCCGCGCGGTTCCCGTTCACCCACGCGGGCACGGCCGCCGACCCGAAGGACACGCGGCGGGTGCAGTTCGGCAAGTGGGCCACCGCCAAGGAGAACCCGTACTTCGCCAAGAGCTACGTCAACCGCATCTGGAGCTACATGACCGGCGTGGGCGTGATCGAGCCGGTGGACGACATCCGCGCGGGCAACCCGGCGACCAACCCGGAACTGCTCGACCGGCTGGCCGCCGACTTCGTGCACGGCGGGTTCGACACGCGGAAGCTGATGGCCACGATTTGCAAGAGCCGCACGTACCAACTGAGCATCACGGCACTGCCGCTGAACAAGGACGACGACGCCAACTACAGCCACGCCCAGCCGCGCCGCCTGCCGGCCGAGGTGCTGTTCGACAGCATCCACCGGGCGACCGGGTCGGTCAGCAAGCTGCCCGGCCTGCCGCCGGGGTCTCGCGCCTCGCAACTGGTGGACAGCAACGTCGACCTGCCCGGCGGCTTCCTGGAACTGTTCGGCAAGCCGGTGCGGGAGAGCGCGTGCGAGTGCGAGCGGTCGAACACCCTCATGCTCGGGCCGGTGCTGGCGATGGTGAACGGGCCGGTGGTGGGTGACGCCGTCCGCGACCCGAACAACCACATCGTCAAGTTCACCGAATCGGAGAAGGACGACGCCAAGGTGGTCGAGGAGATCTACCTGAGCGTACTGAACCGCCGGCCGACGGCGGAGGAGACGAAGGTCGGCGTGAAGGCCATGCGCGACGGGGTGGCCGACTACCCGGCGCTGTCGGCCGAGTACGTCAAGCGGAAGGGGGTGTTCGACGACTACGCCAAGAATATCGACGGCAAGCTGCCCGCCTACGAGGCCGGGCTGAAGGCCCAGCGGCCGACCGCGTGGACGGCGGCGAAGCCGGAGAAGGCGACCTCGAAGGCCGGGGCGACCGCCGCCATTGCCAACACCGCGAAGGACGGCAGCACGCTGACGGTGAACAGCGACAACAGTGTGAGCGTGACCGGCAAGGTGGAGGCGGTGGACATCTACACCGTCACGATTGAGGTGAAGCAGGACGCCCCGCTGACCGGCCTGAGGCTGGAAGTGCTGGGCGACAAGGCGCTGCCGGCGGGCGGCCCCGGCCGCGCGGAGAACGGCAACTTCGTGCTGCACGAGTTCAAGGTGGAGGTGAAGGCGGCCGGCGAGGAGAAGGGAAAGGCGGTCAAGCTGGTGCAGCCGCAGGCCTCCTTCCAGCAGGACGGGTATCCGATCACCGGCGCGATCGACAACAACTTGGCGACCGGCTGGGCCATCGCCCCTCAGTTCGGCAAGGACAGTTCGGCCGTGTTCCAGTTCGACAAGCCGATCGCGGCGAAGGCCGGGGTGACGTTCACCGTCACCTTCGACCAGCGGTTCGGCACCGGGCACAACGTGGGCAAGTTCCGCCTGTCCGTGTCCGCCGACAAGTCGCCCAAGCTGGCCTCGCCGGTGGCCGCCGACGTGCTCGCCATCCTGGACACGCCGGTCGAATCGCGCACCCCGCAGCAGAAGGAGAAGATCCGCGGCATGTTCATCGCGCAGGACGCCGAGTACGCCCGCCTGCAACGGGAAATCCCCATCGCCCCGCCGGCCGACCCGCGGGCGGTCGGCGCCCAAGACCTGACGTGGGCGCTGATGAACACCCCGGCGTTCCTGTTCAACCGGTGATGAGCGTTCGCCGCAGGTCCGGTGAACCGCGGGTTTCAACCGGTGGTTCACCGGACCTGCCCCGCTCGTCCGTTCCGCTCACCACCCCTCGCCCTCTTCGACACTCCGCACGAACGCCAGCGCCTCGTCCACGGTGCCCACCGTCGCGCCCGGCACCCGCCCGGCCGAGTCGCACGCCTGGAGCGCCAGCAGGTCTTCAAAGTGTTCGCTCGCCTCAAGCCGCTTCTTCGCCCGCGCGCCGAGCGTGCCGGCCCGGTACTCGTGCGCCAGCATGTGGTGCTCGATCAGCCACGCCGTGCGATCCGTAATCAGCCCGTCGAGCGATTGAAGGCCGGCCGTCACGTGGTCGAGCGGGTCGATGGCCTTGCCCACGTCGTGCAACAGCGCCGCGAGCAGGAACTCCTCGTCGTAAAGCGTGTGGTCCTTCGCCCGCTCGAACACCTGGAGCGTGTGGTACAGGGCGTCGCCTTCCGGGTGCCACTTGGGGCTTTGCTTCACTCCCTCCAGCGGCAGCAGCAGGACGCGGAACACCTGGTACGGGTCCAGCCCTGCGGCTTCCACTTCCATCTCGTCTTCCCAGCCGGGGTACTCGGCCGTCAGCAACTGTTCCAGCTCGGCCACGCTCGCCCGCTCGATGGCCTTGCCGGTGATGCTGCTGGTGAACACGAAGCTGGCCAGCTTCTCGGCATACACGGTCAACTCGAAGGTGAACTCCCCCTTCACGTGGACGTGCGTGAACACCCGGCTCTCGCCCGCCTTCGTGATCTGCTTGCGCTCGACTTCGTACTTGTAACCGTCGGTGTGGAGCAGGTCTTCGATGCCCTCGGTGGAATCGGCGAACAAGTGCAGGTCGATGTCGGAGCCTTGCCGCACGTGGCCGGTGAGGGTGCTGCCGATGAGCTTCGGCCGGAAGCGGATCAGCCGCCGCATCATGTCAAGGGCGAGCAACCGCATCCGCTTCAGGTTCGCGGTGCGGCGATCGCCCTCGTAGGTGCGGGCGAAGTGCTGCACCAGGTCGCGGATCTCGGCGTTGCTGGGCAGGTCGGCCGGCTTCACGTACCCGCGGCAGAGGCGCTTGGCGGCCTTCAGCTTGGCGGTGAAGTATTCCGACTCGACTCGGTCGTACATCAGGCGGGCGGCTTCGAACGCGATCGCGTGCCGCAGTTTGGCGTCGGCCATGAAGTGGGAAGCGGCGGATAGATTTTAACGAGCCTGTCCGTTGCCGCCGCGAGGCTCACGGGCATGATACGCGGGGACGGGGGGAGGTTCGTGGGAGCGGACCAATTCAGTCAGGACACGGATGACACGGATCCAAGCAGGGATGAAGAGGATC
>JANNQE010000059.1:0-15320 GCA_031441625.1 Planctomycetia bacterium | reverse complement strand
AGTAGAAGGTCGTGGTCGAGTGACCGCGGAGCGGGAGTGAGGCCCGACAACAGACCATTCATGGAACCGGGAACGGAGTGACCGGGTGAGTACCAGCCCCACCCGGTCACTCCGTTCCCGGTTCCATGTCGGGCCTCACGTCCCCTGCGGGGCCGTTCGACCGCGACCTACAACCCGCTACTTCACGCTGCTGAACTTGACCCCGGTGCGGATGGGGTCCACCTCGCCGGACATCCGCTCGGGTGGGGCGTTCCACCACAGTTGCCCCTCGCCGATGCGGAACCCCTCGTCGAACAGTTTGCCCATCTGGGTGCGGTCGAAGTCCAGCCCGCCGCCGTTCGTGTCCAG
Source organism: Planctomycetia bacterium (assembly GCA_031441625.1). Lineage (GTDB taxonomy): Bacteria > Planctomycetota > Planctomycetia > Gemmatales > Gemmataceae > JALHQU01. The sequence continues at coordinate 14,972 of JANNQE010000059.1, read as the reverse complement.
TTCGTTCGGCACGCCGGCCAGCCGGAAGTTGGCCCCGGCCAGCCGCGTCATGTGATACAGGTTCGCCACGTCCCGCCGGTGGCCGGCCGCCTGCGCCGTCGCCAGGAACACTTGCAGCACGTCGAACACGCTCCGCCGCACGTACCCCACTTCGACGAACGACTTGCCGGCCAGGATCACGTACACGTCGGCCGGCGGTTGCAGCTTGGCCGGGCGGGTGGGGTCGGGGGCGACGGCGTCCAGGATTTGCGGCGGCACCCACACGGTGCAAATGACCCCGCCGTCGGCGTGCAGTTCGGTGTACTTCTTGCCGTCCACTTCCACTTCGATCTCGACCGGCGGGAACACGCCCGGCAGCGAGCAGGAGGCGATCATGATGTCCACGATCAGCTTGCCGACGGCCTTCAGGTCGGCGCGGTCTTTGGACTCCGCCCGGCAGGCGATCGCGCCCACGTCCCACGTGACGAACCGGCGGGTGTCCAGGTTGGTGGTGCCCAGGTACAGGCGGCGGCCCTTACGGTGTTCGGCGGCGATCTTCAGCACGATCTCGTCGGTCATGCACGCCGTCACGATCTCGCGGAGCGGGGCGGTGGTGGCGATGGAGTCGCGGAACGGGATGGTGGCCCAGTTGCGGTACGTGAACACGTCGCGGCGGGTGATGCGGGTGTACACCAGCTTCATCTGGTCGTCGTACTCGGGGCCGATGAAGGCGAGCGGGGCGATCAGCCCGCCGGTGCTGATGCCCGTCACCACGTCGAACACCGGCCGCTTGCCGCCGGCCGTCCACCCGTTGAGGACGCCGGCCGTGAACGAGCCGTACATGCCCCCGCCGGACAGGGCGAGGATCTGCTTGGGCTTCGGATTGGTGGCGAGCGGTTCGGTACCCGACACCGGCTTCACGTTACCGTAGTCGGTGGGCGTGGTCGCCGACTGCACGGGTTCGAGCGGCGGGTAGTGACGGGAGCCGAGGTCGGCCGGCGGCATGTGGCGGGCGGTCATGCACCCGCCGAGGAGCGGCAGGCCGGCGCACACCGCGACGAGCAGGCAGTAGGCGGGCCGGCAGTTCATGACCGACGGAATACCGCCGGCCGGCGGGGGTGTCAATGCTTCTGGCGAACGGCGCGACGTGCGTCCGCCGGTTCCGGGTGAACCGCGGGCGTCAGCCCGCCAGGTGCTTCCCACACCCAGGCGGCTCACGCCGCCGGTTCACCAGATCAGCACCGGCGGACTCACGTCGCGCCGTTCGCCATCCGATTGCGCTACTTCTTCTCTTCCTTCTTCTCGTCCTTCTTCACCTCCGGCGGCTTCACCTCTTCCGGCGGGCGGCCACCACCAGGGCGGCCCGGTTGCTCCTTGCGATCCCGAGGGAGCAGGTCGGGCAGGTTGGCGATCCGCAGGGCCGTCACCGCGATCACCTGGGCACCCTGCACCAGGTTCGGCTCTTTGGCGTGGTCGAAGGTGTCGGACTGCGTGTGGTGCGTCAGGTAGTACTCGTCGGCGTCCTGGTCGCAGGCGAACCCGGGCACGTTCACGCCCCTCGCCTCGAACGACAGGTGGTCGGTGCCGGGGATGCCCTTCAGGGTGAGGCCCGTCCACCCCTTCACCGTCTTGAGCGTTTCCAACTGCGGGTCGAGCAGGGCCTTCACCGAGTCGCGGCCTTGCAGCCCGAACCCCTTGACGTACCCGGTGCCGGTGTCGTGGACGAGGCAGGCGGACGTCTTCGGCATCTCGTCCTTGTGCTTCTCCACGTACTTCTTCGACCCGTACAACCCCTGCTCCTCGCCGGTGAACAGGACGAACCGGATGGTCCGCTTCGGCTTGATGCCGGCCTTGGCCAGGGCGGCGAGGGTGCGGGCCACTTCCAGCACCACGCAACTGCCGGTGCCGTTGTCCGTCGCTCCCGTGCCCAGGTCCCACGAGTCCAGGTGCGCGCCGACCACCACGAACTCGTCCGGCTTCTCGCTGCCGGTGATCTCGCCGACCGTGTTGTAGACCGTGATCGGGCCGGGGATGAACTTGTTGCTCACCTCCAACTCGACCTTCGCCTTCGGCCCGTCCTTGTCCGTGCCCAGGCGGTACAGCATCGTGTAGTGCTCGTGCGTGATGAACAGGCTGGGAATCGGGTTCTGTCCGCCGCGGCCATCCCGCGGCCAAGAGCCGGTCATCACCAGCAGGCCGTGCGGTTTGGCCGAATCCCGCAGGGTGGCGGCCACGCCCTCCGCCTGCAGGAACTCGCCGAGCGCCTGCTGGTAGGCCATCAGTTCGAGCGGGTTCGGCCCGCCGCCCATCGGCTTCGGCTGTTCCGGCTTCGGCTGTTCCGGCTTCGGGTCGCCCGGCTTCGGGTCGGTGGGGGCCGGCGGTTGGCCGGGCTGCTGCTGCGGTTGCAGGTAGCCGCCGATGTCGGACAGCGGGCGGACGGCGGACGGCGGGCGGGTGATGACGACGGCGTCTTTCAGTTTGCCCTTGTACTTGGCCAGGTCGTCCTTCGTCTTGGCGTCGATGACCACCACCTCGCCGGTGATCTTCCCCTTCGTGCCCGGCGTCCAGGCCGCGGACGCCACCGTCAGTTGCTTCTTCGTCGGCTCGATCAGGGTCATCGTGCAGGTGCCACGCTCCCACCCGAGGGGGATCTCCCACGGCTCCAACTTCACGTTGGTCAGCCCGTACTCGGTCATCTTCTTCTCGGCCCACTTGTTCGCCTTCTCCAGGCCGGGCGACCCGGTCACGCGGGGGCCGATCACGTCGCACAGGTGCTGGAGGTTCTTCATCACCTGCGAGCGGTCTTTCACCTCGGCAATGATTTTCTTGTCCACCTCGACCGGATCGACGGCCGGCGTGCTGTCGGCCGGTTTGCCCTTCTCGACCTTCTCGGAAGGGGCGGGGGTGGCGACTTTCGGCGGGTCGGCCAGCAGCAGGGCCGGGAGCAGGCCGACGGCGAGGCCGGCGAGCAGGCGTTGAACGACGGGAAACGACACGGCGACACTCCGCGAGTGTGAAGAAGGGATGGCGGGCGGGAGAAGACGGTTATTGTGCGCGGGGGCGGCGGGAAACGCAATCGCGCGACGTGCGGAATGAGAGGGTTGACCCCTGCGGGGAAAAATCGCGCCGCACGGTGGGCTGCATTTGCGGGTGTCAACACATTCGTTAATGCCGCTTCACACCTCGCGAATTACACAACCGGCACATTTGACACGACCCGCAGAACGGTCCTAGAGAACTGCACTTCCGAGTCGCAGCGACCCCCCCTCATCGTCGCCGCACCTCCCGTCCGCCGCGGGGCACATGCCCCGCACCCCTCCGGCCTTCCGGCCGGTCGCGGCCCGCGACCTTCGGCACTGTCCACTCCCATCACTCGGCGGGTCGCTGCCAATGGTCCGTAATCGCTCCCAGTTCCGCGCGCTGCAAGTGGAATCCCTCGAAGGGCGGGACGTGCCGTCCACCCTGCAAATCACCTTCGACTACCGCTACGACAACGGGTTCTTCAATGACCCGTCGCGGCGGTCGGCGATCGAGCAAGTGGGGCGAGACTTGTCCAGCCGGTTGAACGCGGGCGTGGACCTGGCCCCCGTCACCCCGGTCGGGGGGAACAGTTGGACGGCCAGCACCTTCAACCCGAGCAACCCGAACCAGCAAGTGCAGGTGCCGAACCTGAGCCTGGCGGCCGACCAGATCGTCGTGTTCGTCGGCGGCGGCGGGGGCGGCGGCGGGGAGGCCGGGCTGGGCGGGTTCGGCGGGTACTCGGCGAGCGGCAACTCGGGCTGGTTCGACACCCTCCGCACCCGCGGGCGGCCGGGCTTCTCCGCGTGGGGCGGGTCGATCGCCTTCGACCCGTCGATCAACTGGAACTTCACTACCACGCCCGGTAGTAGCCAGACGGACTTCTACACCGTCGCCACGCACGAGCTGGGCCACGTGCTCGGGTTCGGCATCGCCGGCCAGTGGAACTCGCTCATCAGCGGGAACGAGTTCACCGGGGCGAACGCGCGGGCGGCGAACGGCGGCACCAACCCGCAGATCAGCCTGGCCAACCCCGGCCACTGGGTCCAGGGGACGCCCGGCCGCGTGACCGGCTCGATGCAGCCGTTCGTGCAGGCGGGTACGAGGGTCGGCTTCGACGCCCTGGACTTCGCCGCCCTCGCCGACATCGGCTGGGAGGTGTCGTCGGCCGCCCCGCCGGCCGCCACGGTGGTGACCACGCCGCCCGCCACCTCGCCCGTCCTGTCGTCCGTCACCCCGGTGGTGGTGGGCGGGTCGGACGGCACCTTCCAGGTGTACTCGGGCACGGGCGGCACCCTCACGCCGGTGGGCGGGGCGGTCACGCCGTTCGCCGGGTACACCGGGCCGATCCGCACGGCCACCGGCGACTTCGACGGGGACGGGGTGAAGGACATCGTGGCCGCCGTCGGGCCGGGCACCACCCCGATGGTGAAGATCTTCAACGGCCGCACCGGGCAGGAGGTGCGGACCTTCTTCTCCTACGAGGAGGCGTTCCGCGGCGGCACCTTCCTGGCCACCGGCGACTTCGACGCGGACGGTGTGGACGACCTGGTGGTGGGGGCGGACGAGGGCGGCGGCCCGCGGGTGCGGGTGTTCCGCTCGGGCAACCCGGCGTGGGTCATGTCCGACTTCTGGGGCATCGAGGACAGCAACTTCCGCGGCGGCGTGCGGGTGGCCACCGGCGACATCAACCACGACGGGCGGGCCGACCTGGTGGTGTCCGCCGGGCCGGGCGGCGGCCCGCGGGTGGCCGTGTACGAGGGGGCCGGGCTGACCATCAACCGCCCCGGCAAGTTCCTCGGCGACTTCTTCGCCTACTCGCCGAACGTGAACGACGGCGCGTACGTGGCGGTCGGCGACTATAACGGGGACGGGTTCGCGGATGTGGCCTTCGGCCCCGGCTCGGCGGGGGCGCACCTGAAGGTGTACAACGGCCGCACGCTCATCACCAATGGGGCGGCGGCGGCCGAAGCCGCCCCGCTGGTGAACACCTTCATGATCCAGCCGGGCGCATATGGCAGCGGGCTGCGTGTGGCCATGGACGACTACGACGGCGACGGCCGCACCGACATCCTGGCCGCCACCGGCAAAGACACCGGCGGGCAAGTGTTCCTGCTGACCGGCCGCGGCCAGCAGTCGGCATTCAGCGTGTTCGGCGGGGCCACCCAGCCGTTCGGGGTGAACATCAGCTAAAGCAGTAGGTGCCTCCCGGCGGGCGGCACCTGTTCAGAGTGCCGCCCGGCAGGCGGCACCTACCTTGCATTCAGGCCGCCGGGTCGGAGAGGAGGCGCTCCACCCGGTTCAGTTCCGGCTCACACAGCCGGAACTCGGCCGCCCCGATCAGTTCGCCCAACTGCCCGGCCTTTCTCGCCCCCACGATCGCCGCGGTGACAGCCGGCTGTCGCAGCACCCACGCGATCGCCACCTCGCCCGCCGTCCGCCCGTGCTCGCGGCCGATCTCCGTCAACACCCCCACTAGTCGCAGATGCCGGCTGAACCGCGGCTCCTGGAACAGCGGGTTCTTCGCCTTCCGCCAGTCGTCCGCCGGCAGCCCGGCCAGCCGCTCGTGCGACCACGCCCCGGTGAGCAGCCCGGACGCCATCGGCGAGTACGCGATCACCCCGATGTCGTTCGCCAGGCAGTGCGGCAGAACCTCGGCCTCCACCTCTCGCCGCAGCATCGAGTACGGCGGTTGGAGCGACACCACCGGGGCGATGGCCGCGGCCCGCTTCAGTTGTTCGACGCTGAAGTTCGAAACGCCGATCCACCGCACCTTCCCCTCGGCCTGTAGCTTCGCCACCTCCGCCCAGCCCTCTTCCACGTCCTCATCCGGTTCGGGCCAGTGGATCTGATACAGGTCGATCACGTCGACCCGCAGCCGTTTCAGACTGGCCTCGCACTCGGCCCGCACGCTGTCCGCCTTCAGCCGCTTGCCGATCTGCCGCTCGTCGTCCCACACCCGCCCACACTTGGTGAACACGTAGGGGCGGTTGGCCACGCCGTCGAGCGCCTTCGCCACCACCTCTTCGGAGTGGCCGAGACCGTAGACGGCGGCGGTGTCGATCCAGTTGATGCCGAGGTCGAGGGCCTCGCGGATGGCGGCGACGCTGTCGGCGTCGTCCTGTGCCCCCCACCCGAACGCCCACCCGCCGCCGCCGATGGCCCACGCGCCGAACCCGACGGGGGTGATGTGCAAGTCCGACGGGCCGAGCTGCCGGGTGTGCATGGGGAGAACTCCTGGAGGTGACTACGGCTTGAAGATAGGGACGCCACAGGCGACCGCAGCTGAGGTCAACGGGAGGTCATCGGAGGCGAGTGGCAACCGCATCCGCAAGGAGAGTTCGAGCAATTCGGCTTCGCGGAGCGGGAGTTGGTGCGCGCGTGCGATCTGAAGCGCCACGTCCCATACCTGTTCACCTGCCGGATCGACGAGGATCGAGAACGAGCGCAGTTGAACCAGGAAGTGGTCCACTCTCACCGCGGTCACGCTCCCAGCCAGTTCCTCACCGCGAAGGCGGTCGGCGATCAGTCCCGCCCAGCCGTTCGGGACCGCGACCGTATTGGAAGACGCCATCGACAGCACGCGAGACGTGGATTGGTTCCCCCGCGACACGATCAGCCAGCGGAGAGGAACGGTCACATCGAGCACGAACGTGGGCGTCCCCCACACGTTCGAGAAAAGCGGTGGGGGCATCACGCCGCTCTCGGCACGAACTGCCAGAGTGGACTGTCGGCGGGTGGGGGGTATCCGTCGGCGATCATGTCTCGGACGATGGCGGCGACCGCGGCTTGCGTCCTGGCCGGTCCGTTCACTGGTGAGACAGGCGGTTGCACCAGTTCGGCCACCGTCTGTCCGTCGGACATCACCTGCACCCGCTCGCCGCTCGCCAGGGCTGCCAACAGGTCCGGCATCCGCTCAGGCAGTTCCGCCACGGAAACGAGGTGAGTGGTCATGAGGCAACCGTGTTGGGATTCGGGAAAACGAAACGCCGCCCGAAGGGGCGGCGCTTCGCGTCAGTCGGCCGCTGGGCAGCTTACTTGTCCTTCTTCTCTTCCTTCACCACTTCGACCTTGGCCCCTTCGAGGGACTTCTTGCCTTCCTTCTCGGTCAGCGTGCCGCCGGTCACTTTCACCTTCGCGTCGGCCTTGCAGCAGTCCTTGTGGTAGGCTTCCTTCACCCCTTTGTCTTGCAGGTAGTAGTTGACCGTCTTGTCGCCGTCCTTCACCTGCACCACGTTGCTGCACGCGTCCGTCTCCTTCAGCTTGCACTTGCCGCACACCATGGTGCCTTCCAGCTTCACTTCCTTCTTGTCGTCCTTCTTGTCGACCGGCTTCTTCTCGTCGGCGGCGAACGCCGGCACGAGCAGGACGGCGACCAGGCCGGCCACCACCAGGAACAGTTTGCGAGCCATCTGAGGAACTCCGAATGGGAGGGAGAAACGGATGACGGCCGGACGCCCGGCCACCATGCGGTGAGGAAATGCTAGCCTGATCTCATCGGCCGGGCAATGGGTGTCGCTTGAATTTACCGGCTGGCACCGCGGGCGGTCGGCGGCGGGCCATCCCGCCCGAATCGTTGCCGCCACCGCTCGGCCACGGCCCGCACCGGGTCGGTCACGGCCGGCAACATGTGCGCCTTCGGCGTCAGTTCGCCGTCGACGCGGGTCAGTTCGATTTTGAACAGCCCGCCGCTGAGCAGCCCGGTCACGTCGCCGAGCGGGGTGGTCAGCCACCGCCGGAGCGTCTGCGACCAGATGGTGTAGAACTCGAACTTCACGTCCTGCCCGGTGAAGTCCATCTCCCCGCTGCCGCCGAGACTGACGGCCGCCCCGAGCAGGTCGAGTTGCGTCACCTTCAGGCGGTCGCCCTTCAGGTCGAACGTCGCGTGCGCCTCCTCGAAGGCCACGCCGTCGGGCGTCTGCCCCTTCAGCACCTTCACAAGCTCCAGCAGTACCGGCAGGTTATAAAGCCGGCCTTGCGGCACGTCGATTTGCCCGGTGCCGCCGAGCACCATCTTGCCCGTGCGGGCGTCGAGTACCGTTTCGATCAGCACGGTCCCTTGTGCGTCGCCCGACAACTCGCCCGAGCCCAACTTGTGGTGTTTGGCCAGTTGCTCCAGTTTCACCCCGCTCGCGTTCATCCACAGTTGGAACCGCCCCTGCTCGCTCAACTCGACGCGGGCCTGCCCGCCGAGCGTGCCGCCGAACGCGGTGCCGGCGATGTCGCGGAACACGAGTGCGGCCGGCAGGGTGCGGGCCGGGTTCTTCGGGTCGGGCTGGGCGGGCACCACGCGGTACGACGCCTTCACGTCGGTCAACGGCTGCTTGGCCACCGTGGCCCGCTCGAACCAGGCGTTGCCGACCACGCCGCCCACCTCGCCGCCGTTGATCCGCCCCTCGCTCGACACCGCCCCGTACACGTCGTCGCACGTCACCCCCAACTCGAGCGCCGCCCCCTTCAGCTTCAGGGTGGCGTCCCAGTACACCGCCAGCGGGGAGAGTTCGGTGGGGGTGGTCGGCGGGAACACCTTCTCCTCCGTCGGGTGCCAGGGGAGGGTGAACGGCAGCAACCCGCCGAGGGCCGACACGACCGGCCGCGACGGGGGCAGGCGGCGCTCGACGAGGCGGGGCAACCGGACGAGCGACAGCGGCGGGTGATCCGAAGACGACTTCCAGCGGTCGATGCCCGGCGTGCCGGTCGATTCGGACAGGAACGCCGCCTGGCGAACGGTGTCGGGCGGGGCGGCGCGCGCGGTCGGCTTGCCCGGCAGGCTGAGGACGAGGTGTTTGACGTTCAACTCGGCCTGCCCGCGGAGGTTCACCTTTTCCAGTTCGGTGCGGACGTTAACGGGCAGCGCCTTCAGCAGCGGCGAGTCGATCACCAGCGGGGCGGCCGACAGCCCGCCGATGTTCGCCCACACGCCGCCGTCGGCCAGCCGCACGTCGGCGGCGGACATCTTCAGCGCGCTCGTCTTGTGGCGGGCGGAGAAGTCCTGCAGTTCGAGCTTGCCGTTCTGATACCGCAGCACGCCGGCCAAGTCGTGCAGGTCGTAGGGGAAGGCGGGCGGGCAGACGGACGGGCCGCGGAAGTTGACGGCCACTTTCAGGTCCTGTTCGGCGTTGAACGGCGGGGTCGGGGCGGGAGGGGTGTCGGCCGCGGCGGGCGTAGCGGGCGTAGCGGCCGGCTCGCGGATCTCGATGTCCGAGCCGAACGTGACTTCGCCGGACAGCCCGATCTGGTTGGCCAGTACGTCCATCTTCATCGCCTTCAGGCCGGCGATCAGCTCGCCGTCGAGCGGGCAGTTCTCGCCCTGCACGTTTACCGTCAGGGTGCGGTGGCGGGTGCCCGGTTCGGCCTTGCTCTCCCCGCTCATCCACAGCCGCCCGCCGTCGTGGACGGCCTCGAAGTTCCCCAGTGTTACCTTGTCGCGGTCGGGCTGGGCCTCCACCGGCTCGTTCGGGCGGGTCGGTCGGGTCGTGTCGCACGACACGTTCTTCACCAGGATGTCGCCCCGCACCTGTTTGAGGGTGTACGGGAACTGCGGGTACCTCACGGTGCCGCCGTACATCTTCACCTTGAACGTGTTCTCCCAGCGGTTCACGTTCAGGTCTTGCTTGAGGAGGACGGTGATGTCGCCGCGGGCGGTCGCCCCGATGCCGGGCAGCACCTCGCCGTGCTTGCCGGGCAGGGCGGCGAGCAACTTGGCGTCGATGAGGACGTCCTTGCCGACGATGGTCAGGTCGACGAGCGGGTCGTGCGCGCCGCCGGCCACGCGGCCGTCCATGCCGATCCGCCGGTCGCCCGCGTTGGCCGTCAGCTTCACCTGGAACTCGTCCGTCCCGTCGCTCCCGTTCACCTTCTTCACGCTGCCGTACACGTCGGTGATGGGGAAGCGGAAGTGCTCGTACTCGATGGTCAGCCCTTTCGGCAGGATGTCCACCTCCCGCCGCCAGCCGTCGGGGGTGCGGCGGAACCGCACGGCCACGTCCACCAGCCCGGCCGGGCTGAACATGCGGCGGATCACCCTCGTGTCGGGCGTCAGCTTGGCGAACTGCTCCCCGTCCAGGCTGAGCGAGTACAGCTTCAACTCGAACTTGTCCAGCTTCGACTCGACGGACGCGACGGGGTCGGCGGACGCGGGCACCGCCGGCGGGACGAGCAACTGCGTGGCCAGGCGGATCGGCGGCCACCGCGGGCCGCACCGGACCACCCCCGGCACCTCGGCCGCCCCCCCACCCTTCGGCGGGCAGAGCAGGTCGGGCTTGGAATCGAGGCTCAGTTCGGCGACGGCCGCGCCCAACTTGCCGGTCAGCTTCTCCACCGTCACTTTGCCGTCACACAGGCGGATGGTGCCGGCCAATTGCGACAGCGGCCACGGGACGGACTGGTCCTCGAACTGCCCGTCGCGGAGCCGCACCTTCACGTCGTACTTGGCCGGCTGCACGCCGTCGGCGTAGGTGCTCACGTCGGCCGTCACGCTCACCGCCCCGCTGAACCGCTCGGCGTACTCGGCCGCGTGCGGGTCCATGCTGGCGAACAGGGCGGCGTGGTCGGCCCCGATGCGGACCTCGTCGGTCTCGACGTGCAGCGTCACGTGACCGGCCGGCCGGTGCAGCCGCACGCCCACCCGCACGGGCAGTCTGAACACGCCCTCGGGAACGCCGCCGTCGGCACTCAGGGCGTCGGCCGCCACCACCTCGCCCGACCCTTCCACTTTGATGATTTCCGGCGGGTCGTTCATCACCGTCAGGGCGACGTTCCGCACGGCCACCGCCGGCATCGCGTCTGCGCGGCGGTCCGACACGATCACCGTGCCGCCCTTCACCACCACCGTCGGCATCGAGCCGGTGCCACCGCCCTCGGCGTTCGTCTTGTGCAGCTTGGCGATGTCCCAGGTGCCGTCCGCCAGGCGGGCGACCCGCAACGTGGGGTTGGTCAGCTCGATCTTGCGGACTTCGAGGACGCCCTGATTCAGCTTCTGTTTGTCGTGGTACAGGACGGCGTGCGGGAGGACCGCGAAGGGTTCGTCTTCACCCTTGCGGGTGAGGGTAAGGTCGGTGACGGACAGACCGCCGAACAGCCGCATGTCGGCGGAGCCGAGCTGCACGTCCACGTCGTCGCCGAAGCGGGCGTGCAGGTGCGCCAGCACCACCTCCCGCACCTTGTCCGGGCTGACCCAGGTGGCGGCCAGGTAGCCGGCGGCGGCGAGGGCGATGATGACGCCGGCGACGCCGGCGCGGATCAGCCATGTGCGAACCGGGGACGCCATCGACGCCGTCCGTGGTGAACTGCGGCGTGCGCAACCCATGCGCCGCGGGCCGGGACGATACCGCCGCGGGCGGGTGCGGTCAACCGCGGTCCGCCGGCCGCCGGCGACGGGGAATCGGCCGGTAGTCCTCGTCGAAGTCGCGTGCCCCTCCGCCGTCGTCGGCGGTCGCCACCGCCTCCGTCGCCGGCGGCCGGGTGGCGGCCAACTGCCGTACGTACCCATTGATTTGCGTCCAGTGGACGACGAGCAGCACCAGCTCGATCACCCCGAGCAGGACGGTCACCAGGGTCACCAGCATCCCCAAGTCGCCCTCACCCATCCGCGCCGTGAGGTAGGAACCCAGCCAGAACACGAAGCGGGTGAAGATGGCCACCACCGGCACCAGCACCCCGACCGGCTGGCCGAACGTGAACCCGGTGCGCAGCCCTCGCGCGTCGAACTCGCGGCGGAGGGAGGAGCCCACCTGGGCAGCCGTCCAGAATTTCCAGAACAGGTGGAAGAGCGGGATCAGGTTCAGCCACACCAGGCCGGGGTCGAGCGTCCGCCGGGTCTTGCCGCACTTCGCCAGTGCCCGCGACAGCGACGACAGGTACATAAGGGTGAGCAGCAGCGTCACCAGCGACACGACCGCCCAGAACCCAAAGGTGGCGATGACGATGACGGCTTCGTCCTGGGCGTACACGGCGGACCTCGGACGGGGGTGGAGTGCGACGGTGCCATTCCTACACCCGCCGGGCCGAACGGGAAGGGCAGGCCGGCGGGTGCCACTCGGCTGGCCGGGCCTACTTCTACCCACCCGCCCCCGACGAGCGACCCATGACCGCCGCGATCGCCGAAACTCCACCACCCGCTGCGTCGCGCATCCAGGGCACACTCCTGGCGTGCGGGCTGTCGGCCGTCGTGTCCACGCTCGCCCTGTTCACCGTCACCGACCTGGGGGCGGGCAGCCTGCGGGTGCCGTTCGGGTACGGCGGGGGCGGTGTGGACGCACAGCTTTACCAAGCGCCAATCAAGAGCCTGCACGACACCGGCAACCACTGGGTCACCGCGCGGATGGGCGCACCGGGCGAGAGCAACCTGTACGACCACCCGATGCCCGAGGGGTTGCACTTCGGCACGCTCTGGCTGTTCACCCGGCTGTCGGGCGATTGGCCGGTGGCGTACAACCTGTTCCTGCTCGGCCACTTCCCACTCGGGGCGGTCAGCGGCACGTGGGTGCTGCGGCGGCTCGGGGCGAGCGTACCGGGCGGCGTGCTTGGCGGGGTGCTGTTCGCATACCTGCCGCACCACGCCGTCGTCATGCTCAGCCAGCACGTGTTCCTGGGTGCCTACTTCCCCATCCCGCTCGCGCTGCTCGTCGCCGTCCGGCTGTTCGACGGGCAACTCGCGTTCCTCGCCCGCGATCCGATCACCCGCCGCGTTCTCCCGCCGTTCCTCTCGGCTCGTGGCCTCGGTGCCGCCGCGGTGTGCGCGCTGCTCGGCTCCACGGGCGCGTACTACGCCGTATTCGCGTGCCTGTTCTTCGCCGTGTCCGGGCTGGCCGGCTGGCTGCGGACGAAGCGATTCGCGGCGGTGCTGCCCGCGGTGGTGTGCGTCGCGCTCGTCGTCGGCACGCTGGCGGCGAACCTGGCCCCGTCGCTCGCCTTCCGCGGCGAACACGGCCGCAACCGCGAGATGCGGCGGTACACGTTCGAGAGCAACTACTGGGCGCTCCGCATCGCCGAATTGGTCATGCCGTCGCCGTACCACCGCATGCCTTTGTTCGCGTACGCCGGCGAGAAATACGCGGAATCCTTCGGCAGCACGGTCACGCCCGAGTGCGGGGTGTACGTGTCGCTCGGGGTCGTCGGTTCGGTCGGGCTGCTTGTGGGGCTGCTCGCCATTTTGCACAAAGAGACTGACAGCGACGGCCACCAGCCGGCGTACACGCGACTCATGCTGGTCGCAATTCTCGTCGCCGTGCCGGGCGGGTTCGGCCCGCTGTTCAACCACATGACGACGCCGTGGATCCGCTGCTACCACCGGCTGTGCGTGTTCATCGGCTTCCTCGCGCTGGCCACCGCGGTGCGGCTGTTCGACCGCTGTTTTCCGCCTACGTCCGGGTCGTGGCGTCGGCGGATCGGGTGGGCCGTCGCCGCACTGCTGCTGGCGTTCGGCCTGTACGACCAGACACCGGACCAGACACCGCGACCGCTGCACCCCACGTATGCCGAACGTGCCGCCGAGTTCGACGCCGACCGCGCGTTCGTGCGGTCGGTGGAGGCGGCGTTGCCCGACGGGGCGGCCGTGTTCCAGTTGCCGCACACGCCGTACCCGGAAGGCGGGCCGGTCGGCGAGATGTACGACTACGCCCACACCCGCGGGTACTTGCACTCCGAGCGGCTGCGGTGGAGCTACGGGGCGGTGAAGGGGCGGGACGTGGCGATGTGGCAGCAGGAGGCGAGCGAACTGCCGACCGAAGAGTTTGTGCAAGCCGTGGCCGCGAAGGGCTTCGTCGCCGTGTGGGTGGACCGCTGGGGTTACCCGAACCGCACCCCGCCGTTCGAACCCGAGCTAGCGAAGCTGGCCGCCGCCGCCGCCCCACAGGTAAGCCACGACGGGCGGTACGCGGTGTACACGATCGTCCGTGCTCGGGAGCGGTGATCTCGCGGTCGCAAGCTCCCGGCGACGACACGGCACCTCGTCGTCGCCGGGAGCCTGCGACTGGCAACGTTCAGGGTGTCCGAGTCAGCACGACAACTCGCCGCACTCGTCGTTCCACTCTCGCGGTGTCGGCTCACGTGACTCCCACTTTTCGGGGGATGTCACGCAGGTCGTGGATCAGCCAGATGTAGAACATGAGTCCGATGGCACCGGCAAACAACCATGTCTTCCCGAACAGACCTGCTTGCCCGAACAGACCTCCCTGTTCAGGCGGAGGAGGCGGCGCGAGTTGCCCGCTTTCCATCTCCTCCGTGCTCACCGGACGTTCGCTCTCCGCACGCACTTGTGGTCTCGACTCGGCGATTTTCGCTTGCACCTCGGCGACAACACTCGCGATCAGGCAGACGAGTGCCACGCCGTGCAAACAGATGGCGATTGTCGCCCGCTCGGACAACTCCGGGCGGCAGTAGCGGGCCAGTGAGCGTGCGTACCACGAGAAGAATAGGGCCGCGAGCAGCAGGACGAACAACCCGAGCGCGCCGCCGACACTCGCCGAGACGCCCTCTGCTGTGGCGAGTCTGAGGATGGACACCGGCACCACGAGCAGTGCGAATACGCTGGTCGCCAGTGAGAGGGCGAGCGGCACCTTCCCGCCGGCCGCTCTGGGGGTGGCGAAGCACATGGCCTTCCCCACCACTTCGAGCACCAGTCCGATCCAACTCCCCACGCCAATGATGAACGCCATTGCGGCAATTGAGACGGGCAGTTCGAGTGTGGGCGTTACGTCGACCGTGGCCTGCGGCTTCACCAGATGGACGATCAGCCCCACAACGACCCGGAGGAGCAGTGAGCCGAACTGAACTTGCAGACTGGTGAAGACCTGCCGCACACCCTTCGTCGCTTTCAGCAGTCCGGCGCTCATGGGGAGGTGGCCTCTCGCGTCGGGTGTGGTACTGTCGGTTCACTCTGGGTTGGAGTTCACCCGTCCGCGGGGCACCTGGCACCGGGCAAGCAGGACCGTGTACTCCCACCCCCCCCCCCGGCGGGTGCGGGCATGCGGCGG
>JANNQE010000058.1:0-2046 GCA_031441625.1 Planctomycetia bacterium | reverse complement strand
CCCCCCCCCCCCCCCGCCGGTTCACCATATCATCACCCCCACGCCCGCCGGTCGGCGGGGTTCCTCCTGGGGAGTGCATTCATGACCGCTCGTGTTCTGGTCGCGGCGCTGCTGGTGGCGGGGTTCGCCCTGCCGGCCGTCGCCGACGACTCCAAGCTGAAAGTGAAGGACGGGGACAAGTTCCCCGACGTGCCGCTGTCGGCCGTGCAGATCGAGAAGGCGATCGAGAAGAAGGACGCCAAGACCGTCTCCATCGGCGACCTGAAGGGGAAGACGGTGGTCCTGTTCTTCTACCCGAAGGCGAACACCGGCGGGTGAACGGTGGAGAGTTGCGGGTTCCGCGACATCGCCACCAAGTTCCCGAAGGACACCGTCATCATCGGGGCCAGCGCCGACAAGGCGGCCGATCAGGAGACGTTCATCAAGAAGAACACCCTGCCGTTCGCCCTGCTGTGCGACACCGACCTGAAGCTGATCAAGGAGCTGGGCATCCAGAGCGGCGACAAGCCGATGGCCCAGCGGGTCACGTTCGTGGTGGACGGCGAAGGCAAGATCGCCAAGGTGTTCACCGGGGTGAAGCCGAAGGAGCACCCGGAAGAGGTGCTCAAGTTCGTGGAAGAGATGAGCAAGAAGAAGTAGTCAAAAGTGCTCTGCTCGCTCCGCGAGCGGACTTTCTTGACCCGCTCGCGGAGCGAGCAGAGCACCTAATCCCCCGCGAACAGCACCACCACGTTCCCATCCGGGTCGGTCAGCTTGACCCGCCGGTAGCCCTCGGCGCTCGCCTTCACAGCGCCGCTCGGCAGTTCATCGACCTCAAAGTGAATCGTTCCGCCCGTCGGACTTCCCCGCTTCAATGCCACTCGTCCGCCGGCCACGTCGAACAGCGCGAAGCCGTTCGCGTCGTCGCGGAGTGACGGAGCGCGGTTGAGCACATCGGCCCACCACGCCACGGCCGCGGGGAAGTTGGAGACGCCGAGTTCGGTCATGTAAAGTCGCATCGGCGGTTATACTATCCGTTTACCCCCCACGAAGAGCCGCCGTGCCCCGCCGCAACCCGAACGAAATCCCGATCCTTCCCGAAGGTGAAGACCCCGCCGCCCCGCGGTCGCCGACCCCAGCGCCGCCGCCCGAACCGCGGGCGAACGTGCCGTCCACCCGGCAGACGCTCTCGTACATCCGCAACCTGTTGGACTCGAACCAGATCGATCCGAAGAACAAGCTGGGCCAGAACTTCCTCATCGACCTGAACATGCTCGACCTGGTGGTGCGGGCGGCGGAGTTGACGGCCGAGGACTCGGTGCTGGAAGTGGGCACCGGCACCGGCACCCTGACGCACCACCTGGCCGACCGCGCCGGCGCGGTGTGTACCGTCGAGATCGACAACCGCTTCTACGAGCTGGTGCAGCCGGGGTTGGCGAAGCGGCCGAACGTGGTGTCGTACCACGGCGACATCCTGGCGGGGAAGAACGAACTCAACCCGTACGCCATGAGCCGGTGGGCCGACCTGACGGCCCGCACGGGCTGCACGCGGCGGAAGCTGGTGGCCAACCTGCCCTACGCCGTCGCCACGCCGGTCATCAGCAACCTTCTGCTGCTGCCGAACCTGCCGATCACCCGCATGGTGGTGATGGTGCAGTGGGAGATCGGCGAGCGGCTGCGGGCGACGCCGGGGACAAAGGACTACAACGCGCTGAGCGTGCTGGTGCAGAGTGTGGCCGACGTAGAGACGATTCGGAAGGTGGGGCCGGCCAACTTCCACCCCCGCCCGCAGGTGGACTCGGCCATCATGCGGATCGACCCGAACCCGGCCAAGCGGGCGCGGGTGGGCGACGTGCAGAAGTTCCGCGACTTCCTGCGCGACCTCTACACGCTGCGGCGGAAGAACCTGCGGGCGGCGCTCGCCGGGTGGCCGCGGGGGAAGTCGGACAAGGCGGGTGTGGACGCGAAGCTGAAGGCGCTAAACATCGACGGCAACGTGCGGGCCGAGACGCTCGGCCTCGACGACCACCTGCGGCTGTGCGAGGTGTTCGGGTAGGAATGTGAACC
>JANNQE010000057.1:0-3025 GCA_031441625.1 Planctomycetia bacterium | reverse complement strand
TGAAGACGCCGTTCTACGGTTCGCGTCGGATGGCGTGGTGGCTCGGGACGCAGGGGATTGAGGCGAATCGCAAGCGGGTGCAACGGCTGATGCGGACGATGGGATTGGAGGCCATCCACCCGGAGCCGAAGCTCTCACTGACAGGCCGTTGTCACCGGATCTACCCCTATCTTATCAGGGACTTCGTGGTGACGCGGGCCGACGAGGTTTGGAGTACGGACATCACCTACGTGCCGATGCGCCGGGGATTTCTGTACCTCGTGGCGGTGATCGATTGGTTCAGTCGGTGCGTGCTGGCGTGGCGGCTGTCGAACAGCTTGGAGGCGAGTTTCTGCCTCGACGTGCTCGACGAAGCGTTGGCGAAAGGGAAGCCCGCGATCTTCAACACGGATCAGGGTTGCCAGTTCACGGCGAACGCCTTCACGGGCCGATTGGAAGCAGCGGGGGTGAAGGTGAGTATGGACGGCCGCGGTCGGTGCTTGGACAACGTGTTCGTGGAGCGGCTGTGGCGGACGGTGAAGAAAGAGCCGGCGAACACCTCCTCTCGACGAAGGCGTTGTCGGGCTGGTACAACCGGATTCGGTAAGCGTGTGCCCGTGGGCCTTACTCGGATTGGCCCAGTGGTGTCAGGAGTATCACGCTCGCAACGCCGGAGGAGCCGCGCCGTGTTCGACCGATTCGCCCCCGCACCCCCCCGCGCCTGAACCCGTCTCCGCCGACCGAGCCGATTTGGCAGGATCTGCCGAGTGGCCAGCGGGAGGACCTGCTGCAACGCCTCGGCCGGATGCTCGCGGATCGGCTGGCGGTACCCGACGCTCCGGCGGAGGGAACGCATGAATCGCGTGGACCCCGCTTCTCCGTTCGGCCATAAGATTCGCCCCCGGCACCGCGACCGCCTCGCCGTCGTTTACATTCGCCAATCCACACCGCAACAAGTCGCGAGCAACCGCGAGTCGACGGACTTGCAGTACCAATTGCGGCATCGGGCGGTCGCACTGGGCTGGGCCGACGACCGGGTGGCGATGATCGATGACGACCAGGGGATCAGCGGAGCCTCCGTCGAGAACAGACCGGGATTCCAGCGATTGCTCGCCGAGGTCTCGCTCGGGCACGTCGGCATCGTGTTCGGGCGCGAGATGAGCCGGCTGGCCCGCTCGTGCGCGGACTGGCATCAACTGCTCGAACTCTGCGCCCTGTTCCAGGTCCTGCTGGCCGACGCCGACGGGGTGTACGACCCGGCGGACTTCAACGACCGCCTGCTCTTGGGACTCAAAGGGACGATGAGCGAAGCGGAGTTGCACATCCTGCGCGCGCGGTTGCACCAGGGCAAGTTGAACAAGGCCCGGCGGGGAGAACTGTCTACCTGCGTTCCGATCGGCTACATGCGATCCCCCGAGGGCAGCATCGCGTTGGACCCGGACGAGCAGGTGCGTTCCGCGGTATCGCTGGTGTTCGCCAAGTTCGTCGAACTGGGGTCTGTGACCAAAACGCACGAGTACTTCGCGGCGAACGGCATCCGGTTCGGCCTGCGGGTACAAAGGGCCGGGCAAAGGCCGATTGATCTGGCAGAGACCGCGGCGGAGCACCCTCTACGGGATGCTGCGACACCCGCTCTACGCCGGGGCCTATGCGTATGGTCGTTGCCCATTCGACCCGACTCGACGGATCGCGGGCAAGCCGAAGTCGGGGCGCTGGAACGCTTCACCCGAGGAATGGGTTTGCCTGCTGAAGGACAAGGCGCCGGCGTACCTCTCGTGGGAGCAGTACGAGCAAAACGGCCGTCGGCTCGCGGCCAATGATCGCGGGCCGGGGTCGAAGAAGCCGACGGGCCGCGCCCCGACTCGGCTCAACGGGATCGTCGGGTGCGGGCGGTGCGGCAAACCGATGGCGGCGCGGAACGCGCGGGTATCGGCGAACCCGCGGTACACTTGCGACTCCGAGTACCAAGAGTACGGCGGCGCACGCTGCCAGAGTCTGGTGGCGGCGTACCCGGATCGGCTCATCGAATCGCTGGTGCTCAAGGCGGTGGAACCGGCGTCGCTGGAGTTGAGCATGCGGGCCGCCGAGCGTGCCGAGCGGGATCGAGAACGGTTGCACACGCACTGGAAGCAGCGGCTGGAACGAGCCGGGTACGAAGTGGATCGCGCGAAACGCCAATACGACGCGGTGGACCCCGAGAACCGCCTGGTGGTCCGCGAACTGGAAAAACTGTGGGAGCAGAAGCTGAACGAGAAGCGGCGTCTGGATGAAGATCACGCCCGATTCCTGGCCGAGCAGCCGCGCGACCTGAAGGGGTCGGACCGAGAACGGATCGGGGCACTGGCGGCGGACCTGCCGGGATTGTGGCAAAGCCCGACGACGACGGGCGGCGATCGCCGGGCCATCGTCCGGTTGCTGATCGAGCGTGTGGAGTTGTCTCGACGCGGGGAATCGGAACGAATCGACGCGGCGGTCTACTGGAGAGGAGGTTCGGTCACGCGGCACGAGATCCGCCAAGGCCTGCGGACCTACCGATCGCTCGGCGGGTGGGCGAAACTCCGAGAACGGATCTTGGAACTCCGCGGCGACGGGGAAACCGCCGATGCGATCTCGGCGGCGCTCAATCGCGAAGGGTACCATGCGGCACGTGGCGCCGGCTTCACCGGCGACCGCGTCCGACAATTGTTAGCTCGGTTCGGGAAGGCGGGTATTCCGCCAAGAGTGCGAGACGAGAGCGACCTACCGGGTCTCGATGAAAGTTGGCTACCGGAACTGGCAAAGCGTCTGGGGGTCAAAGCGATCATCGTCCATCGTTGACGTTGGTCGGGGTGGTTGCACGCACGGCAACTCCGGGGCGAGAACGGCCGCTGGATCGTATGGGCGAACGCCGCCGAGGTGGATCGGCTGCGGAGGTTGCGAGAGTTCGAAATCGGGCACAGAGGCCGTCGGACGCCACCGTCGGATCTAACCGCACCGGCGGACCGACCGGGGAAAAACAGTCCGACAACGCATTCGTAGAGTGGAGGGTAATGATGCCTCGTTCAAG
>JANNQE010000056.1:0-5718 GCA_031441625.1 Planctomycetia bacterium | reverse complement strand
AAAGGGTCACCGCGCCGCTGCCGTTGTTGGTGACCGTCAGGCCGGAGGACGTGCCGAGCGTCAGCGTGCCGTGGTCCACCGTCAGGGCGACCGTCAGGTTGCCGCCGTCGGGATCGCCGACGGTGATGCCGGTGATGGCCGAATCCACGTCCTCGACGGCGGTCTGGTCACCCGGCAGGCTCACAGACGGGATGTCGTTGACGCTGAGGACGCTGATCGGGACGGCCTTCTCGGTGGACAGGATGCCGTCGCGGGCCGCGATCCTCAGTATGTCCGCGCCGTTGTAGTCGAGGCTGCCGCGATACTTCAGGCTGGCCAGGCTGGCGTTGAGGTTGGCGATATTGCCGAACAGGGCCACCGTGCCGTTACCATTGCCGTTGACCGTCAGGCCGGCGGTCGTGCCGAGCGTCAACGTGCCGTGGTCCACCGTCAGTAAGACCGTCAGGATGCCGCTGTCCGGGTCGCCGACGGTGACGCCGGTGATGGCCGTGTTCACGTCCTCGAAGACGGCCGGGGCACCCGGCGCTGCAACCGTCGGCGCCTCGTTGACGTTGGTGACCCTGATGGTAAAGACCTTCTCAATGAACAGGCTGCCCGTGTCGGTGCTCCGGACACGGATCAAGTAGGACGGCCGGGCCTCGAAGTCGAAGACGGCGGCGGTCTTCAGGTTGCCGCTCGCGTCCAGGGTAAATAAAGCGTTGTCGGTGCCGCTCGCGCCGTTGACCAGCGTGTAGGTGTGGCTGTCGCCGCTGTCCGGGTCGAGCGTGTTGAAGGTGCCGACGGTGCTGCCCGACGGCCGGTTCTCGGCGATGCTTGAGACGGACAGGGTGATGACGGCCGGGGCGTCGTTGACGTTGCCCAGCGTCAACTGGAAATCGTCGAAGATGATCTTGCCATCGGGGGCGGAGGCGGTGACGCGGACCTGGATGGGCGAGGTGTCGGACGCCTCGGGGTTGCCGTTGAAGGTGCGCGTGGCGGGGTTGAAGCTGAGCCAGGCTGGGAGGGCAGCGCCGCCGACCTGGGTGGCGTTGTAGGTCAGGGTGTCGTGGTCCAGGTCGAGGAAGGTGTTGGCCGGTACGGTGTACCTGTGGCTGCCGGGGCCGCTGAAGGTCCGATCGGCAATGGCGTTGTCCAGCACCGGTGCCCGGTTCTGCCGGAAGTACAGCAGCGTGCCTTTGAGTTCCCCGACGAGGGCGTCGAGGTCGCCGTCGCCGTCCACGTCCCCCAACGCCAGCGTCGAATAGTTGCCGACGTCGAAGCCGTCGAAGGGGTTAGCGGGGCCGGTCTTCCGCGCATACACGGGGCTGGTCGCCGTCCCCGTGTTCTGGAAGTACTGCAGCTTGCCATACTCTTCTCCGACGAGGGCGTCGAGGTCGCCGTCGCCGTCCACGTCACCCAACGACGGGCTCGACTCGAAGCCGAGGTTGAAGCCGTAGAAGGGGTTGGCGGTGCCAGTCTGCCGCGCATACAGCGGGCTGGTCGCCGTCCCCGTGTTCTGGAAGTACACCAGCGTGCCATTGTCTTGTGCCCCGACGAGGGCGTCGAGGTCGCCGTCGCCGTCCACGTCCCCCAACGTCGGCGCCGAGCCATTCACGTACCCCGATGGCAGCGCCGAGCCGTAGCCGACGTTGAAGCCGTCGAAGGGGTTGGTGGTGCCGGTCTGCTTGACGTACACGGGTCTGGCCGACGTCCCCGTGTTCAGGAAGTACACCAGCGCGCCCTCGCCGTTCCCCGCGAGGGCGTCGAGGTCGCCGTCGCCGTCCACGTCCCCCAACGTCGGCTTCGAGCCATAGATTCTGCCGACATTAAGGCCGTAGAAGGGGTTGGCGTCCCTGGTCGGCGGCTGCGCATACACCGGACTGTTCGCCGTCCCCGTGTTCTGGAAGTACTCCAGCCTGCCATTGCCTTCTCCGACGAGGGCGTCGAGGTCGCCGTCGCCGTCCACGTCACCCAACGTCTGCGACCAAACGAAGCCGATGTCGAAGCCCTTGAAGGGGTTGGCGACGTCGGTCACGGGCGTGAAGGCGACGTGGGCCGGGGTGACGCGGTCTTCCAGCGCCTCGAAGGTGGGGCGGCACCGGGTCGTGGCCTTGCGGATGGTGCGGGGCGTGCGGGCGAACAGCTCGCTGATCCAGGAACGGAGGGTCATGGGAAGTCTCCTACCACTGACTGAAGGATGGTCTGCGATACAATGGGAGGGCAAAGACCTGAGCGCGCAGACTGAGCGCTCGGCCGCTGTCGGGCCGGTGAGGAGGTTGCTTGGCGGCGCTACCTCACCGGCCGCTTTATCTTGCGTCGTGCTTCCGGGTATTTCGTGCGGCTTCGACCTGCCAGCGGCTCCGGCCGAAGCGATTGCCGATGGGCTTGGACCCGTAATGTTACTTGTCGTCCTTTTCCTTCCCAAACTCCGCGGCCGTGGGCTCGATCACGTCGCCGTCCCATTCGATCTTGCACTTGGGCAACGCCTTCTTCAACTCGTCGATTCCGGCTGCGGTGACCGTTGTCCCTTGCAACAGGAGCTGGACCAGGTTCTTGCAATCATGGAACTGAACCAATCCCTGGTCGCTTACCTGCGTTCTCGCCAGATCAACGGAGGTCAATTTCTTGCAGTCCTTGAAGTGAGCCAGTCCCGCGTCGGTCATCGGCATGTTGTTCAACGCGAGGACCGTCATGTTTTTGCAGTCCTTGAAATAGGCCAGACCGGCATCGCTTGCGTTGGTGCGGTAGAGGCGGAGTTGCGTCAGGTTGCAATCCTTGAAGTGGACCAAGCCCGCATCGCTCACCGACTCTCCGCTCAGGTTGAGGCTCAACAGCGCCTTGCAATTCTTGAAGTTGGCCAGACCGGCATCGGTCACTTTGGTGAACTCCAGGTGAAGGATCACCAGGTTCTTGCAGGCCTGGAAGTGCGCGAGATCGCCCTCGTTCGCGATTTCATTCCGGTTCAGGTGGACGTAGGTCAGTCGGATCGGCTCGGGCGGCAACTCGACAGCGCCCTGGAGGGAGCGGCTGGCGCCGTTCACTTGAATCGTTCCTCCCATGGACAGCACCCACTCGGCGGCGCGGCGGTCGGGATCCCGCGGCGCTACGGGGTCCGGCGATTCCTTCTTCGCCACCACGACTGCCGTTGGCTCACCATTGAGCTGAGTTGGGTCGAGCGGCTCCTTCTTCGCCAACTGGAGCGGCTGTGGCTGGGCAGACTGCTTCTCCCGAAACAACTGAGTCACCCCGGCGAACTCGGTCACGGCCAGCGCGATCACGGGAAGCAACAGGACGGCCGCCGCGGCAACCCATTTCCGGCCGGCCGGTTTGACGCCGCTGGGCGATGCGGGGAGGATATTTTTCACCTCCTGTTTCGCTTTGAGCTTCGCTTCGCAATCGGCGAGCAAGTCGGCGACTTCGCGGGCCGACTGGAATCGCTCGTCGGGGTCCTTGGCGTGCAGTTTCGCGATGATGCCGCACAACCAATCCGGGGTTTCGGGAATGATCTCGGGAATGGGGCGCGGCGACTCCTCGGCCACGCGCTTGAGGACGGCCAGCACGGACGGAGCGCGAAACGGCGGCCGGCCGCTCGCCATCTGGTAAAGCACGCTGCCGAGGCTGAACAGGTCGGCGCGCTGGTCGATCTTCTCCCCCTTTGCCTGTTCCGGGGACATGTAATTCGGCGTTCCGGCGATGATCCCGCTGTGCGAGATGCTGGCGTCGTCGGCGGCGCGGGCCAGACCGAAGTCGGTAATCTTCACCTTGTGCGACCCGCCTTCGAGCAGGATGTTGCCCGGCTTGATGTCGCGGTGGATCAGGTCGCACGCATGGGCCGCGGCCAGCCCCTCGGCGACATGCCGGCCGATCCGTAGTATCTCGGACACGTCGAGTGGGCCGTTGCGGTCGAGTTTCTGCTGGAGCGTTTCGCCGGGAATGAACTCCATCACCAGGTAGGGCAGCGGCTGTTCGCCGACCTCGTAGACCTGCACCACATTCTCGTGCCGAACTTTCGCAGACGATTGGGCTTCGCGCACGAAGCGTTTGCGTGCGGGGGACAGGCAGGCAATCTGAGGGGCCATCATCTTGACCGCGACCACGCGCTGCAAGATGTCGTCGAAGGCGCGAAAGACGATGCCGAAGCCGCCGCGGCCGAGCACCTGGAGCACCTCGTAATGCCCGAGCCGGCCCAGAGAGTCGGGCCGGGTGGACGGCGTGAGGAATTGCAATCCGCGCGACTCGTCCTCGGTGTCCTGATCGGTGGGCACGGTAGCTCCCTCGATGGCAACGGGAATGTCATGGGTCGAGTCAGGTTTGATCTGCTCGGCCGCCGGGACGTCCAGAAACTCGCCGCTGCGGAAGTGGGCGGCGAGCAGAGCCTCGACCTGCCGACGGAACGCGGCGTCCCCACCGCAAGTCCCGTCCAGATAATCATCTCTGGAGGTTGCGTCGGGCAGGTCGAGGACAGCGAGAAAGACCTGTTCTTCGGTCACGGCGGCGATCTCCGCAAGTGGGACGAGTGGCGACCTCAACCCCAATGCGTAATCCGGCCGGAGAACTGGCCACGAGTTGTCAGGATTTTTCCCCGCCGCCTTCGACCGCCCGCCGCAGCCAGGCCCGGGCGAACGCCCAGTGACGGCCGGCGGTCCGCTCCGACAGATTGAGAGCCGCAGCAGCTTCCGGGAGTGTCAGCCCGACGAAGTATCGGAGTTTGACCAACTCGGCTTTCAGTGGATCCTCGGCTGCCAGTCGGTCCAGCGCTTCGTCCAACGCGACCAGATCTTCCCGTGGCTCGCGGGTGGCGGCGATGTCCGGGTCGAGTTCGAGTCGTGCGAGTCCGCCTCCGTGCCGGGCGGCCGCCTTCCGGCGGGCGGCGTCCACCAAAATCCGCCGCATGGCTTCCGCCGCGGCGGCGAAGAAGTGCCCGCGGGTGTCCCAGCGTACTTCGTCGGCCGGGCCGACCAGCCGGAGGTACGCCTCGTGGACAAGTGCAGTCGGCTGAAGTGTCTGATCGGGGGATTCGGCGGCCATGCGTGCGGCGGCGAGTTTCCGCAGCTCGTCGTAGACGAGCGGAAGTAAATCGGCCGCGGCCTGGCGGTCGCCGGCCGCAGCGGCATCAAGAAGATCGGTTACATCGGACATGTTGCCGAGTGTAACCGCCGCGTGACGGCCGACAACTTGAAAGTGGTAGGAGTCGCTGACAGAATCCGTGACGGTGTGCGTCAGAAGGGTTGCAACCCGAGCCAAAGGCGACGACACCAGAGACCAATCGTGCTCCCACAACCTGCTTCGCTGTTCGACTTTGATTTCTACGAGCCGCTGCCCATTCAGTTCGAGGCGTCCGACGCCCCGCTCACCTCCGATGCCGGCCTACTGCCCTTGCGACAATTCGACGACCGCATCGGCCTGACCGCACAGTTCGCGGCCGCCCTCCACGACCCCCGCGATCCCGACCGCATCGACCATACCTTCCCCGAAATGGTCCGGTCCCGCGTCTTCGGCATCCTCGCCGGCTACGCGGACCAGAACGACCACGACACCCTCCGCACCGATCCCGTCTTCAAGCTCATCGCCGACCGCTCGCCCGATGACGCGGACTTGGCCAGCCAGCCGACGCTGTCCCGGTTCGAGAACCAGATCGACATCCCCTCGCTGAAACGACTTCGCCAGGTGTTCGTGGATGAGTTCATCGCCTCGTTCGCACAGCCGCCGCTGTCGCTGACCTTCGACCTCGACGCGGTG
>JANNQE010000055.1:0-1875 GCA_031441625.1 Planctomycetia bacterium | reverse complement strand
GGGGCCGGCATGGGTTGGCCGCGCCCGGCGGGGGTTGTTTCCCCCCGGCTGGGGGCGCGAGCCGCCCACTTCCGATAATTCGGGGCGGGGGGGCGGGGGGAACTCGGGCGGCAGGGGCATGCCCGGCTGCCAGATGGCGGGGAGTTGCCGCACTTGCCCCTGGCGGTCGACCGCCACCCATCGCGTCGTGCCGTCTTGCCCGACCTCCGACCACGGGCGAGTCGTGTCCTCGCGGGCGGGGGCGGTCGTCGGTGTGGGCGCGTTCGATTTGGCCGGCGTGCGGTTCAGGTTCGACAGCAGCAGGGTGACGCCGAGAACGAGCGCGAGCAGGCCGGCCACCCCCGCGGCCAGTAGGCCGAGGTCGAGATACCGCCGCCACTTCGCATTCTTCCCCTTCTTCGTCCGCCGCCGGCGGGTGGGCACCGGAGTCGTCGGGTCGCCTTCCGATGACGGGCTGGCGTCGACGTCCGCCCCGTCGATGCCCGCCACCGCCACGGGCAGGGTGACGCCGTTCGAGTGTACGTCGGCGAGTTCGCGCTCGATGGCCTTCAGTTCGGATACCACCTCGTCCGCGCTCGCCGGCCGGCCGGCCGGGGTCTTGCTCAGCAGGCGGTCGATGAGCGATTCCAGGCGGGCGGGCACCTTCGGGTTCGCCCCCCGCACCGGCGGCGGGGTGTCCACGGCCAGGGCGGTGAGCACAGCGAGCGAGTCCGGCCCTTCGAACGGCATCCGCCCGGTGGTCAGGTGGTACATGACCGCGCCGAGGCTGAACAGGTCGGCGCGGGCGTCGAGCGGCAGCCCGCGGGCCTGCTCGGGCGACATGTACGCCGGCGTGCCGACCACCATGCCCGGTTGCGTCAGCCGGCCGTCGCCGCTGGCGGACGTGGCCAGACCGAAGTCGAGCAGCTTCACCCGCCCGCGGGGCGCTTCGAGGAAGATGTTGCCCGGCTTGATGTCGCGGTGCAACACGTTGTGCGCGTGGGCGGCGGCCAGCCCGGAGGCGATCTCGCGGGCGATCCGACACGCGGCCGTGACCGACGGCCGGCCCCGCTCGTTCAGGAACTGCACCAGGCTCACGCCCGTCAGGTGCGGCATGGCATAAAACACCAGCCCGTTGCT
Organism: Planctomycetia bacterium; assembly: GCA_031441625.1. Classification (GTDB taxonomy): domain Bacteria; phylum Planctomycetota; class Planctomycetia; order Gemmatales; family Gemmataceae; genus JALHQU01. The sequence goes on along the minus strand of JANNQE010000055.1, from coordinate 756 downwards.
CTGCCCGACCTCGTAGATGTTCACCACGTTGTCGTGATTCAGGGCGGCGACCGCACGAGCCTCCCGCACGAACCGCTGGCGGTGCTCGCTCTCGTTCGCCAGCTCCGGGTGCATCACCTTCACCGCCACCGTCCGCCGCAGGTCGTCGTCCCACGCCAGATACACGCACCCCATGCCGCCCTTGCCGAGCGGTTTGCGGACGACGTACCGCCCGACCCGCGAGTCCGGCGGCAGCACCTTCGACCCGGACTTCGGCCCGGTGGTGTGCGACGTGTCGGCCGACACCGGCTGAGTGGCCGGGCTGGGCGGTGCCGCGACGGGCGGGCGGCGGGGCGGGGTGGTGGGCATTCGGACACCACACGGGCGTGGGTGGATTGGGCGACGAAGGATAGAACGGGGATTGCGGATCGCAACTTTCACCCTCCCGCCGGTTCTGAAAATGTTCCGTGCGACACATGAACAACACCCCGCCGGAACCCGAGTCGGTCGTGGATCGCCTCCGCCGCGAGACGGAGCGACGCGGGTTCACCCTGTTCGGCGTGGCCCCGGCGACCGACGCCGACGGGTTCGGCCGCTTCTGCGACTGGCTCGACCGCGGGTTCGCCGGCGAGATGGCCTACCTGCACAAGTACCGCGAACACCGGCGGCACCCGGCGTCGGTGGTCTCGTCGGTCAGGTCGGTTGTCATGCTCGGGATGGAGTACGGTTTGGCGAGCGGGGGGCGTCAGCCCCCTGGTTCCGAACAAGACCAGGGGG
>JANNQE010000054.1:0-7255 GCA_031441625.1 Planctomycetia bacterium | reverse complement strand
CGGCCGGTGCTTCCAACAACACCAAGCACCGGCCGGCTGACACCGGCCGTTCGCTAAATGTCGCTTCGCTCCCCCAGCAGTCCCTTCACCATCGCCGCTTCGCGTTTGCCCAGCGGGTTGCCGGCGAGCAGCAATCGGTTCACCTTCCCCTCGGCCACCGCCCGTGCCAGTGCCACCGCCCCGCGGCCGGCGATGCGGTTGCCCCGCAGGTCGATCACGCGGAGCGTCTTCAACATGCCGGACCGCGACAGCATCTCGGCCCCGGCGTCGGTCAGGCGGTTGCGGCTGGCGTCCAGGTACGTCAACTCGGGCGTCCGCCACCCGCGGCAGAAGTCGGCCCACCCGCGGTCGCCGAAGAGGTTGCCGCCCAGCTTCAGCCCTTGCAGCCGCACCCACTCCTCCCCGCGGGCGAACGCCGCCAGCCCGTCGTCGGTCATCCCGCAGCGGGTCAGGTCGAGCCGCTTGAGCGTCGGCCGGAAGGCGACACGGGAGAGCGGGGGCCAGAACCGCGCTCCGGTTTGGAGGACGCCGGTCCCAGCGGTCAGCCCCAATTCTTGGAGGCGGTCGTCGAGGGGAAAATCGGCGAGAGCGGCGAATGTGTCTAGCGACGGTGTAGTCCGGAGCGAAGTTATTCGTTTCGCGAGGGGTGATTTGCCCAGATCCCCGACCCCCCCTCCGCCGACGGAGAGGTGAGCTAAACCCTCCCATTCAGGACGCGCGAAGAACGTCGCCAGCTGTGGAACGCCGCCGATTTTAAGCGAGCGAACTTGTCTCAGGCGAGCGGTGAACACGTCGTCCCACTTCTTCGACTGGTAGGGCGGGGTGTAACTGACCGACAAGGACGTGATCGGATGGTGAGTGAGTAGCGTGCCGAGCGGAGCGGACTGACGGATCATGTTGAAGTCGAGTTCGGCCCATTCGACGAGTCCGCGGCCGAAGCAAAACCCGCGTAGCCCAATCTTTTGCCCCGGCCCTGGCCCCGGTACGAGTGACAACCGCAACAGCGTTTGAGCCGCCTTCCCCGGCTTCCACTCGGCCGGTTGGCCGAAGGCGTCGCAGGCGGGCTGGATCCACGCCGGCAGGTTCGCCTTCAGCGTGTCGGCGCAGCGGCGGAAGAGGGTCTTGTACTCGTCGGTGCCGGGGCGGAGCTTGGCGAGGGCGACGTGGTCGCGGATGAACGCGGCGCGGGCCGGGTCGCCGTTCTCGTCGAGCCAGTCGGCGTACACCAGCCGCGGCAGGTCGTCGGGCGGGTTCGCGGCGATGGCGGCGATGAACGATTCGGCATCGGGCATATGGATCCCCAATGTACTCCGCACTCTCCGAGTGCGGTTCGGATCAACCGCACTCGGAGAGTGCGGAGTACATTCACCCCCGCATCAAGTCTTCAACGATCCCGTCCGCCACGAACTTGCCGCGGCGGGTGAGCGTCACTGACAGCCCGGTGTCAGCGAGCAAGCCCTGGGCGATCAGCATCCGCAGACGGTCCCCGAACAACGAATCAAACGCAAACCCGGTCTGCTCGCGGAATCGCTCCTTGTCGATCCCGTCGCTCCTCCGCAACTGGATCACGGCGGTCTCCACCGCCCGCTCGCGGCCGTCGATGCGTTCGCTCTGGAACGTCGGGTTCTCGCCGCTGAGCACCTTGCGGATGTAGTCGTTCGTGTTCCGCACGTTCAGCTCGCGCGCGCCGTTCACGTACCGGGCGGCCCCGACCCCGAACCCATGATACGCCTCGTTCGCCCAGTAACGTTCGTTGTGCCGGCACCGATGACCGGGACGCGCGAAGTTGCTGATCTCGTAGTGCTCGAACCCGGCGGCGGAAAGAATGTCGATGGCCGTCTCGTACATCGCCAGTTCGTCGTCCTCGGTCACGGGGTTGACTTCCCCGCGGAACCGCTGCTTCCAGAGCGGCGTGCCCTTCTCGTAGGTCAGGCCGTAGGTGGAAATGTGATCGGTGCCGTAGCGGAGGGCGTCTTCCAGGTCGGCGGTCCAGTCGGCGAGGGTGGCCCCCGGTGCGGCGAAGATCAGGTCGAACGACAGGCTGGGGATATGCTTGCGGACTGCCTCCACCGCCCGCGGGATGTGCTCGATGCGGTGCAGGCGATCCAACGATTTCAACAGGTGCGGGCGGAACGACTGCACGCCGACGCTCACGCGGGTGACGCCGTGGGCCGCGAGCACGCGGCACTTGTCGTCGGTGATGCTCTCGGGGGTCGATTCGATGCTGAACTCGGCCCCCGTCGGCAGCGGGAGCCAGTGACACAGCGTTGTCAGTAGGCGTTCGAGCTGAGCGGGCGACAGGTGCGTCGGCGTACCCCCGCCGATGAACATGGTCTCCATCGGCTGCGGGGTGCCGAGGGTCGCCAACTCCACCGCGAGGGCGTCGAGGTAGAGTTCGATCTGGTGGTCCTGCCCGACGGTCACGGCGAAGTCGCAGTACCCGCAGTGGTGGGCGCAGAACGGCACATGGACGTAGGCGGTGCGGGGGGAAAGCCACGGTGGAGTGTTCATGCCGCCGGCGGGATCGGGTTGGCCTTCGCCGGTTCGGGCGGCGGCGGGGGTGCGCTCTTGGCGTCGTCGTGCGGGGGCGGGGGCGTGTGTTCGGACCCCATGAGTTCGCCCCATGCCGCCCAGCCGGGCACGTTCGCGCAGATGGCCTTGATGGCGGCCATGATGGGCATGGCCAGGAACAGCCCGGCCGTCCCCCACACCAGATACCAGAACAGGCACGAGATGAGCACGGTGGTGGCGTTCAGGTCCATGCTCCGACCCATCACCCACGGGACGATGATGTACCCTTCGACCGTCACCACGGCCATGTAGAAGACGAGGATGCCGCCGGCGACCGCCGGGCCGACGTTCACCAGCGCGTCGAGCGTGGGCATGACGCCGGCGGCGATGGTGCCCAGGTACGGGATGTAGCACAGGATGACGGTGAGCAGCGCCCACAGGATCGGCTGCTTCAGCTTCAGGAAGTGGTACACCACGCCCAGCACCACCCCCAGGGCGATGTTCACGATGGTCCGCCACACCAGGTAACTCCGCACGCTCTCGGCCATCTCGCGGAAGGCCCGGCTCACGCCCGCCTGGATGCCCAGGCCGGGGCCGAAGATGTTCCGCACCTTGTCGATCAGCATCTGCCCTTCCACCAGCAGGAACAGCAGGGTGAACAGGATGAGCGTCGTCTCGGCCAGCAGGCTCATGCCGCCCCCGCCGAGGGAGAGCAGGTCTTTCGTGATCTGCTCGCCCCGCAGGTACTTGACGAACTCCTGATACAGCTTGGCGTCCTCCACCTTCGCCGGCAGCACCTCGTCGAGCGCCAGGAACGGCAACTGCACGGCGGTGAAGTTGTTCCGCAGCGCCTCGTACTTCTTCTGGATGTCGGCTGAGTCATTCGGGTTGGGCAGGTCGTTCAAGATCTGCGGGATGCTGACGACCACCAGGGCGACCACCAGAAAGACGAGCAGCACGAGCAGGCCGATGGCGGTGGAGCAGGCGAAGAACCAGGGCAGCTTCAGCCGGCGGTTCATCCAACTGGCCCACGGCCACAGGAGCGCGGCCAGCAGCCCGGCGATGGTGAGCGGGACGAAGATGCTCCGACCGAAGTACAGGGCCATGCTCGCCCCGAACGCGGCCAGGATGTTCAGCCCGTACCGCGTGGCGGTCGTCAGGTTCAGGTTCATGCGGATAGTGTGAGGTGAAATGCCGGCCATTTCAAGCGGGCACTGCCGGGCGAACCCCGGCCGCGAGGCCGGTGGGTGCGAACGACAGGCGGCTTGCACCCGCGGCCCTTGCGGGCCGGGTTCGCCAGGAGTTAGCCGTCCAGCCGCTCGCACGCCTGCACCGTGTTGCTCAGCAGCATCGCAATCGTCATCGGGCCGACGCCGCCGGGCACGGGGGTGTACGCCGACGCCACCTCCGCGACCCGCTCGTCGGCGTCCCCGCACAGCTTGCCGTTCACCGTGTTAATGCCCACGTCGATGACCACCGCCCCCGGCTTCACCATGTCGGGGGTGATGAGTCGCGGCACGCCGACGGCCGGGATGAGGATGTCCGCCCGGCGGGTGATCGCCCCCAGGTCGGCCGCCTGCGTGTGCGCGACCGTCACGATGGCGTCCCCGCCCATCGGGTTGGCGGCCGTCTTCTTCTGCATGAGCATGAGCGCGAGCGGCTTGCCGACGATGTTGCTGCGGCCGACGATCACCACCTCTTTGCCGGCCGTCGGGATGTTGTTCCGCTGAAGGATTTGCACGCACCCGTGCGGGGTGCAGGGGTAGAACCGCGGGTGCCCGGCCGCCAGCCGGCCGACGTTCTCCGGGTGGAAGGTGTCCACGTCCACGTCCGGGTCGATGGCGTCTACGACCGCCTTCTCGTCGATCTGGGGGGGGAGCGGCAGTTGAACCAGAATGCCGTGAACTTCCGGGTTGCTGTTCAACTCGGCGATCAGGTCGAGAAGGGTTCGCTGTTGCGTGTCGGCCGGCAGGTGGTGCAGGGAGCTGCGGATGCCCGCCTGCTCGCACGCCTTCCGCTTGTTCCGCACGTACACGTGGCTGGCCGGGTTGTCGCCCACCAGCAGCACGGCCAGCCCCGGCGGGGTGCGGCCGTCGGCCGTCCGCTCGGCCACCCGCGCGGCGATCTCGCCGCGGATCTGCTCGGCCAGGGCTTTGCCGTCGAGTCGGATTGCAGGCATGGTGAGTTCACCGCAGAGGGCACGGAGGGCGCGGAGAAAGACGAAGTCAGTTTTAACCACAGAGGCACAGAGACACAGAGGAAGACAGAGTGGAGAGTTGATTTCTTCTCACCCGCTCGTGTCTTCTCTGTGCCTCTGTGGTTCGATCAACTTCGGGCGGTTTGGGCATCGGAAATGCGTGCGCCTTTGCGAACGATGGTCCTGGAGTGTTACCATGCGTCCGCTCGTCATCCTTGCCGCACTGCTGATCAGTCCGCTCCTCGCCGCCCCAGTGCCGAAAGCGCCGAAGGTGAAAGACGATGAGGTTATCGTCGGTGTGTGGAAGGTGGAGGCGTTGGACACTGGCGGGGGCAAGTTTCTCGACCCTGATCAGATCGCCAAGACACGGTTCTATTTCGACGAGAAAGGACGGTACTTCTTCGACACGCCGACCCCGTTGGCTTTGGGAGGGAAATTCAAGATCGACCCGACCGCCAAGGCGAAGACGTTCGAGTTCGCCTTCGATGACCAGACCCTACGCGGCCTGTATGAGTTGGACGGGGAAACGCTAAAACTGTGCTGGAACCAGACAGACGGCAGTCTTCCAACAGAGTTCAAAGCAGACGGCAAAGGGGTACTCGTCTGGACCCTGAAGCGGGCCAAGGACGAGAAGAATGTGTTGAAGAAAGACGAGTAGAGACGGCGGGGGTCGCCGGCTGACGCCGGCTCGCCCGCCCTACAAGAGGCTCACCAATTTCGGGAGGGTCTCCCCACTCGGGCCGTACAGGCCGATGTCGGCTTGCGTACTGGCAGCGGTGCGGTCCAGGTTGCACTCGATGACCGTCGCCCCCGGACTCTTCGCCCGCTTCGCAATGGGAATCAGGTTCGCCGCCGGGTAGACCACCGCCGACGTGCCGACGACCAGGAACACGTCGCAGTCCTGCGCCGCGATCATCGCCCGCATCCAGACGTCTTCGGGCAGCGGCTCATGAAACCAGACGATGTCCGGGCGGATGAACCCGCCGCAGTGCGGGCAGAGCGGGCGACTGCCGAGGTCGTCTAACCCGCGGTCTTCCACCTTCTCGCAGTTGGTGCAGCGGGTGCGGTGCAGGCTACCGTGGACCTCGAACACGTTCTTGCTGCCGGCCCGCTGGTGCAGGCCGTCCACGTTCTGCGTGGCGATGGCGAACCCGTCGCCGTATCGCATTTCCAGTGCCACGAGCGCGTGGTGGCCGGCGTTCGGCAGCACTTTCGCCACGTTCACCCGCCGCCCGTTGTAGAACCGCCACACCAGCTCCGGGTTGCGCTCGAACGCCATCGGGGTCGCCACGTCTTCGACGCGGTGCCCCTCCCACAGGCCGTCGGACGCGCGGAAGGTGGGCACGCCGCTCTCCGCGGACACGCCGGCCCCGGTCAGCACGGCCACCTTCGTGGCGCGCTTCAAGGCATCCGCAGCACGGGCGAGTTCGGCGTCCAGGTCGTAAGTGTCGGGCATGGGTCACACCTCGGTAACGGCAGATACGATACCGCGCCGCCGGCGGGTAAGCTGGAACGACGCCCCCGAAGTGTCCCAGGTTCGGAGCCTGCCATGACCCCGCTCACACTCCTGCTCGCCGTCCAATTGTGGGTGGCAACGCCCCCCACACCCCCTCCCGCCCCGGTGCCGACGGACGAGAAAATCGACTTCACCTGGAAGCTGGCCAAGGGAGACGTGTTCTACGTCACCCTCCAAACCGACACGGACGCGAAGGTGCCCAACCCGCCGCCGGTCGCGCTGTCCGTGGACAGCCAGAGTCAGCGGACCGTCGGCGTGTGGAAGGTGACGGTGGCGACGGCCGATAAGGATCGCGTGGCGCTCACCTTGGAGGCGGTGTCGTACTCGTCGTCGAGCAACTGGAACCTGCCCGCGGAGGCGGTGAAGGAAGTGGCCGACGCCGCCGGGCTGAAGTTCACCCTCTCGTTCGACACCGCCTTCCGATTGTCGAAGGTGACGGACGGCGAGACGTGGGACAAGCTGCGGCCGAAGCAGATCCAGTCGAGCGGGATGCACACGGCGAAGGGCGTGGGGCGGGCGTTCGAGCACGTGTTCCAGGCGGTGCCCGGCGGGGTGCAGGGGAAGGAGTGGAAGCGGAAGGAGGACGTGCTGGACAAGGACGCGGGCACGTCGGACACGTGGACGCGGCGGGCGAAGGTGGGCGATGTGAAGGACGGCGTGGCGGCGGTGACGACCGAGACCGACCTGACCGGGACACACGAGGAAAACGGGCGGAGCATCTTCGCGACCTACGAGCGGAAGGCGGAGAAGTGCCCCGGCTCGTTCACCTTCGACACCCGCACCGGCCGGCTGGTGCGGTTCGAGGAGACGCTGACCGTGACGGGCCTGAGCGGGGGGAAGGATCAGGCCTTCAAGTACGCCGCCACGGTGAAGACGGTGGCGACCCTGTCGGCGAAGCCGCCGAAGTGAAGCACGGCGAGCCGGGAGCGTGAGCGACCGGAGTTCGAATTCTCCCGTCGCTCACCCGCCCCGCGCGCAGTCCCGCCGGGAGCCCATATTTGGGGAAGGTCAGGCGCTCGGCCATCACCGCC
>JANNQE010000053.1:0-2225 GCA_031441625.1 Planctomycetia bacterium | reverse complement strand
ACCGGGCGAGCGGTTGGAAATGTTGGTGGCGTTCATCGCTGCGCGGGCGGAGTCCACCCGCGAGCGGAATCCGGTGCTTGCCGCCACACGACAAGACATCCTCAACGCCTGCCTGACCCAAGCGGAACTGCCCCCGCAACTGTTCTCGCTCACCGTGCCGACTGGCGGGGGGAAGACGCTCTCCGGGCTGGCGTTCGCGCTCAAGCACGCCGCCGCACACGGCCTCCGGCGGGTCATCTACGTCGCCCCGTACATCTCTATCCTCGACCAGAACGCGGACGTGATCCGCAAAGCGTTGGGATTGAACGACGGCGACCTGACGGTGTTCGAGCACCAGAGTTTGGCGGAACCGCAGGGGCCGCAACTGGCCGACGAGAAACAGACCTCCGCCGCCGCCCGCCGCGCCGAGAACTGGGACTCGCCGGTGGTGGTGACGACCAACGTGCAGTTCTTCGAGAGCCTGTTCTCCAACAAGCCGGGCCGCTGCCGCAAGCTGCACAACATCGCCCGCAGCGTGATCGTGCTGGACGAGTGCCAGACGCTCCCGCCCGACCTGGTGAAGCCCACCTGCCAGATGCTGAAGCAGCTCACGGCCAGCCTCGGCTGCACGGTGGTGCTCTGCACGGCCACCCAGCCGGCGTTCGACCACGAGACGCTGAACGAACACCGACTGACGGCAACCGAGATCATCCCCAAGGAACTCGACCTGTTCGGGAAACTCAAGCGGGTGAAGGTGGAGTGGCCAACGAACCGCGACGAGCGGTTGCCCTGGGGTGAGGTGGCGCGGCGGATGACGGACGGCGGCACGTCGGCCCTGTGCATCGTGAACACCAAGAAGGCGGCGCTCGACCTGTTCGCGGAGTTGAAGGGGAAGGCGGCGTATCACCTGTCCACGAGCATGTGCCCGGCGCACCGGCTGGCGGTATTGGCCGAAGTGAAGCGCCGGCTGGACGCGAAGGAGCCGGTGTACGTCGTCAGCACACAGTTGATAGAAGCGGGCGTAGACATCGATTTCCCGTGCGTGTTCCGCGAGATGGCCCCGCTGGAGTCGATCATCCAAGCGGCCGGGCGGTGCAACCGCGAGGGGCTGATCCCGGACGCCGGAGGGCGGGTGGTGGTGTTCCGCAGTGAGGAGGGCGAGAAGCGGATTCCGCCCGGCTGGTACAAGATGGGCCGGGACGTGCTGGAAAACCAAATTCTTGCCAACAATGAGAAGCCGAGCGTCGAAGACCCGGCCGCCATCCGGGACTACTTCGAGCGGCTTTACTGGACTGGCGAACTCGACCCGAAAAACATCGTCGGGATGCGGACTGGGTTGAGGTTCGAGAGCGTGGCGAAGGAGTACAAGCTGATCTCTGAAGACACAGTGCCGGTGGTAGTGGCAACGTGGAAGCAACACGAGCAGGAGATTGAGGGGTTGCTGGATGCCGTGCGAACGAAACCGAGCAGGGCGAACTTTCGTGCACTCGCCCCGTTCCAGGTGAACGTGTTTCGCAACCAATTGGCGAAACTCAGACCGTTAATCGAAGAGTGGCCGGAAAGTGACTTCCGGATCTGGCGGGGCAAGTACGAACCCAAAATCGGCCTCATCGCGGAGGGACCAGACGAGTTGATCGTGTGAAAAAAATTCTCAGCTTGGCGAACGACGCAAGCTGAGGTGAGGTAACGAGTTGTTTCGACAGTGTTTCAATCCGCGCACAGAAATCAGTGCGAGGGTCTTGAACAGACCCTGCCGGCAAGTTACTCTGCCACTGTCGAAACAACTCGACAGCAGGAGGTGGTGATGAACCCCGTTGATCAAGACCTCGTTCGCGTGTTCACCCTCATGCAACAACCGGCCGACCGCATTGTTTGCTTCGCAAGGCTCCGCAACGAGTTCCTCGCGCTCCTCACTCCGCAATCGCGGCAGTCAGTCGGTGATGATGACCTCATCTGGCGATTGCTGCAACTCCGGAAACAACAAAAACTCCCCGCCCTGCACCGAGGTGCCCGGTAATGCCACACGACGTGTCCGTCACCGTCTGGGGGGAGTACGCGCTGTTCACGCGGCCAGAACTCTCCGTCGACCGGTTGAGCTACCCGTTCATGACCCCGTCGGCCGCCCGCGGGGTGCTCGACGCCATCCTCTCCACGCCGCAGATGCGGGGGCACGTCCGCCGCATCACGGCCCTCCGCCCCCGCACGTTCCCGCCCGGCTTCCCGCCCGCCGCCGCGAAGCAGAGTTA
>JANNQE010000052.1:0-8474 GCA_031441625.1 Planctomycetia bacterium | reverse complement strand
AACAGCTTGCCAAGGTTGAGTTTGGGCAGGATTCGCCTCGCTATGCGGCGTCATTTGCCCAAATTGTCACGCCGCCGCAAGCCTTGTTCTGGCAGGCGATTACGCCCTGATGGCGGGTACTACCCGCGCTGTAGTGTTAGGCCACAGAGGGCGCACCGGATGGAGATCGTGTACTCTCAACACCACGTTCGCCACGCGACGACGCTCCATCTGCCAGGTTGTCCGATCCCCTGCTTCGACATCCCCGCGCGTGCCGACGCCATCGTTCGTGCAATCGGAGAAGCGGGATTGGGGGAGCTGAGCGAGCCGCATGACTTCGGCATGAGCCTGATCGCCGATGTCCACGACCCAGACTTCGTACGCTACCTCCAAACGGCCTACCACAACAGTCGCCCCTTCTTCGAGGGTACGAAGCCCGCCATCGCGGATACGTTCAGCGGGCGGGGCTGGCGTCACAAGCCGGCCGGCTGGCCTGGGCAACTTGGATACTACTCCTTCGACGCCACCGCCCCGATTCTGGAAGGCACGTGGGAGGCGGCGTACTGGAGCGCCCAGTGTGCCGCCACGGCCGCCGACCGAGTCCGCTCGGGATCGCGGCTCGCCTACGCACTCTGTCGACCATCCGGACACCATGCGGGCCGCGACTACCACGGTGGCTTCTGCTACTTGAATCATGCGGCGATCGCGGCGGCCGCCCTTCGCCGGGCTACCGGTCAGCGGATCGCGATTCTGGACATCGACTACCACCACGGGAATGGCACCCAAGAAATCTTCTACGCCGACCCGGGCGTGCTGGTGTGTTCGCTCCATGCGGACCCAGACGTGGATTATCCGTTCTTCTGGGGCGGCCGAGACGAGCGCGGGGAGGGAGTGGCCGTCGGGTGCAACCGTAACTGGCCGCTGCCTCACCGCGTGTCGGAAGGCGAGTACCTCGCGGCCTTGGCGGAGGCGGTGGCAGTCGTCCAGGCGTTCTCGCCGGGGTTCTTGGTCCTTTCGGCCGGGTTCGACTTTATGGAGGGCGACCCCGCGCCAATGGCGGATGGGTCGTTCCGGGTTGGTGTGAACGGCTTGAACTCGGTTGCCCGGATGGTTGCCGGCCTGGCGGTCCCCACTGTGGTCATCCAAGAAGGCGGCTACAATGTCGAGCGGCTCGGCGGTTATGTCGTGCGGCTGCTAACTGGTCTCATCAATGGTACACGCGCGGCCGCCCCAGGAACGTTAGATGAGCCTAAGTGATTCTTCTCGCTGACGTTGCGTTGCGGGGGTTGGTTCGGCGCAGACCCTCTCCGGCGACCGTCCGAACACCCAGTTCGGCAGCCCCCCCGCTCCCATTGCCAAAGACCGCCGGACCGCTCACGCCCCCACCGCGGCGTCCTCCGACGGCCCCTCGATCCGCCTCACCTCGTACCCCAACTCCCGCGCCCGGCGGCGGAAGTTCGCCTCCTGACGCCGGCGGTGCTCGTCCACGAACTCCTCCTTACTCCGCTTCACGTACGCCCACTCGTACCGCAACACCCCGTACACGATGCGGGCCAACTTGTGCGCCGTCGCCGTGATCGCCTTCGGCTCGCCCAACCGCTTACGGAGTAAATGGTTACTCACGGTGTTGGGATGGTTCGCATCCGGGCGATTGGTTCGCACGGGGGTGGGGGGATGGAGGTGCGAACCATCCGCGGGTGCCCTTGCCGAATCCGGCCCGCCCGCTAAACTGGCCAATTCTCGGCGCGCACGTTAACCCCTGGGCTTCGCACGCTCCGCCGACGTGCGGCAAGGCCCGGTTCGGACGCCCCGGCTGTCTGCCGGTGTGTCCACAGAGTACGGAGTGACTGGCACTATGACCGAACCGGTCATCGACTTGCGCGCGCTGCTGGTGGAGCGGGAAGAGTTCGAAGGGGCGATGGTGAACAAGCTCCGCGAGGGGCTGGCCCAGGGGCCGAACCAGGTCCGCGCGCTCAAAGACATCCTCGACACGCTGACCAAGCGGCTGGCCGGCAGCGCCGGCCCGCTACAGAAGAAACTGCACCTGAAGCTGGGCGTGGTCCACTTCTTCCTCGGGCACACCACCCAGGCGGTCGATCACCTGAAGCAGTCGGACGGCCCGCTGGCCGCCTTCTTCCTCGGCCGCGCGCTCGCCCTGCGGGGCGACCACGACGAGGCGCTGAAGGCGTTCGAGAAGGCGGAGAAGACCGGGTTCGCCGCCCAGTCCGTTCAACTGCAACGGGCGGGCGTGCTGCGGGCGCTCGGCGAGGTGCAGCAGGCGAAGACGATCCTGACCAAGTACAAGGACATGGCGGCGCACAACGCCGAGTTCCACTTCCAGGACGGGGCGGTGGCCGAAGCCGAGGGCGACACCCCGCGGGCGGCCGGGTGCTACGAGCGGGCGGTGCAACTCGACCCGTCGCACTCCCAATCCCTGTTCCGCCTCGGCTTCCTGAACGACCTGGCCGGGAACGACGACGCGGCCATCGACTACTACGAGAAGTGCCTGAGGCACCCGCCGGTGGGCAAGGGGGTGCTGCAAAACCTGGGCGTGCTGTACGAGGACAACGAGCGGTACGACAAGGCGGCCGAGTGCTACCGCCGGCTGAGCAAGGCGAACCCGGCGGACGAGCAGGCCCGCCTGTTCGTGAAGGACGTGGAGGCGGCCCTCAACCAGTATTACGACGCCGACGCCGAGCAGAGCAACGCCATCAGCGCGATGGTGTTGAACACGCCCATCACCGACTTCGAGCTGAGCGTGCGGAGCCGCAACTGCCTGAAGCGGATGAACATCCGCACCCTCGGCGACCTGACCCGCGTGACCGAGGCCCAACTGCTGGCGTCCAAGAACTTCGGCGACACCAGCCTGGACGAGATCAAGGAGATCATGGGCATCAAGACCCTCCGCATCGGGCAGTCGCTCGAGCAGGGCCAGCAGTACGAGATGCGGTACCGCCCGCAGCAGAACCTGTCGCCGGAAGAGCAGGCCACGCTGAGCAAGCCGGTGAGCGACCTGAACCTGAGCGTCCGCGCCCGCAAGTGCATGAACCGCCTGGGCATCAACACCCTGGGCGAGCTGTGCCAGCGGACCTCGGACGAACTGCTGGAAGCGAAGAACTTCGGCGTCACGTCGCTCAAAGAGGTGCAGGAGAAGCTGGTCAACTACGGGCTGAAGCTGCGCGGGGATTGAGGTCGGGGCCGCGAGCCGAGCGGCACGACTGGTCGGGTGGCCCGCTCTCGCCGAGGGCGGGTTCGATTCCGCTCTCGGCGAGGGCGGACCACCCTATCCGGCTCAGCCCGCCGGTCCTCATCTCCATGTCCGCCCGACGCCCGGCTCTCGCATATCCTTGCTGACGCCCCTCGCCTCGGCCGCACCATGCCGCTCGTCGTCCGCTCCGAAACCCTCGCCGCCGCCCCGAGCGGCGCGTCGAACTCCCGCCAGACGGTCGGCGTCGGCGAGGCCGTGCTGTTCCGCACCGACCCCGTTCGCCCCGCCCACTGGACCCATGCCGGCGTGCGCACCCGCACCCCCCAGCGGGAGCAGGCCTACACCTTCGCCCGGCCGGGCGAGTTCACCGTCGAGGCGGAGGCGGGCGGCGAACGGGGGGACGTGCGAATCAGCGTCGTCGGCCCGTCGCTGCGGTATGAGAAGGTGAGCGAGCCGACGGTGCCGTCCGGCGTGACCGCGTGGCTCGCCCGCAACGGCCGGCCGATCCCGCCCGGCCTGGCAGCGGCCATCGGGGTGCCGACAGTCGTCGGCGTGGCGATGGAACTGAGGATCGTCCTCACCCCGCTGTCGGTGTCCTTCGCCGGCATCCAGGTGCGGGAGCGGAACTGCAATGCGTCCGCCCTCTGGGGCGTGTACGCCCTCGGCGCGACGGGCACGACGGCCCCGCCGCACACGGCGACCCCCGACTGGACCGACGTGGGGCCGGGCAACGCCCTGGTGTTCCACGACCTGGCGGCGGTGTGTTGGGTGCCGTCGCGGCTGGCGTGGCCGATCCCGGCCGGCGGGTACCGCTGGCTCATCCCGGCCGAGTACCGCACGGGCGAGGGGGCCACGCCGGTTCAGCTCGTCGCCGTCACCCCGCAGACGGTGAGGTACGACCCGCTGCCCGGTACCGCCGGCAACCACAACGGCACCTTCAGCGTCGATAAGGGCGGGTGCTCCGCCCGCGCGCGGGTGTGACCCTACAACCCGCCGGCGGGTTCCACCGTCACCCGCGTCAGCCCCCAGCCGACGCACCGCGGATCATCGACGCCCACGTCCGGCAGGTGCACGGCGTCGGGGAAGGTGAGTGCGAGTGGGTGTCGGCCGGACAGGTGAAGGGTGACCGCGGTCGGCGTGTTCGTCGGCACTTCAGCCACTCCCGTCGCGTCGCCGTGCGTCCACCCGACGCCCGCCAGCCCCTTCCCCGCCGTCGGGTAGTGGTGCCCTTCCACCCGCACGGCGAAGGTGCCTTCGGCTTTCAAAGGCAGGTGCAACACCGCCTCCGGCCCGTCGCTCCAGACGCCCCACGGCTCGGCCACCGACCACCCGTAACCCAGCGCGTGACGCCCGCCGTCGTCGGCGAAGGTGATGTTGAATGTGGAGTCGGTCGCGTCGCGGCGGGCGTGGTCGGCGGACACCTCGTCCAGCGCGGCGAGTACACCCGGATCGACGGGCGCGCAGAACGCTTCGAGCGGGTGGGCGACCTCCGCGGGCGTCAGCCGCACGCCGGCGCGGTCGAGGAAGTCGCGGGTGAGCCGGGCGAGGGTGGACGGGGCGGCGTCCGGCGGCGGGAAGAAGAACGCGCGACCGGCCCGCGGCACGCCCAGGCGGTCCACGATGGTGGCGAGCAGCCGGCGGTGGGCGGCCGGGCCGATCACCTCGCGGGCCACCCGCCAGAAGCCGACGCCCATGTCGATGTGCGCCCGCCGGCGGCGAGACTGCGGCCACGTGTGCCACCGGCCGAAGGTGTTGCCGGCGTGCGCCCGCTTAAAGTAGAGCGTGCCGTCGGCGCGGACGAACGCCCCGCGCGCGGCCAGCGCGGCCAGGAACGGGAACTCGGCGAGGCAGCCGTCGTCGGACGCCGGGTCGAGTGCGGGCGTGGCGGACAAGCAGGACGCGCGAATCAGCCCGCGGAGCGGCTCGAACCGCACCCCTTCGATGCACCCGAGCACCCGCTCGGCGGGCGTGCCGACGAGTGACGGCGTGCCGTCGCGGTGGAAGTAGTGGCCGAACCACTGCACGTCGGCGTAGGCCACCGCCGCCGTCGGCTCGCGGTCGTGGCAGGCCCGCAACTCGGCCAGGTAGTTGGTGGCCGCCAGGTCGTCCTGCTGCCAGTAGGTGAAGAACGGGCGGTCGCACCGGCGGACCAGCCAGTTGAAATGGGCCAGCCAGCCGAGGCGCTCGGGATGAACGACCATCTCGAACCGCGGGTCGGCGAGGAACGGGCGGACCACGGCGGCGGCTTCGTCGTCCGGCCCGTCCAGACTGACGAGGGCGTGGAAGTGCGGGTACGTCTGGTCGCGGATCGAGCGGAGCGTTTCGCCCAGCACCTCCGCCCCGCGGTAGGCGGGCACGGCGATGAACACGTCGGCGGTCATGACGCGGCCCGCTGTCGCGCGAACACGTCGTTCGCCAACTGCCGGGCGAAGAGCGGGGCGGTGGTCAACTTGCCCGTATCGACGGTGTGATACCGGCCGAACGTGTGCGGGCCGATCTGACTCCGCCGGTGCAGCCGGCTGGCCGGGTCGTTCACGTCGGTGCGGCCGAGGGCGTAAATGACGCCGCTGCCCAACTCGGCGGACGCCACCCGTTGCGGGTCCAAGTCCGCCATCGCGGGCACGACGTCGGCCGCCCCGCGGAGCATGGCCAGCCGAAGGGCGTCGCGGTCGATGGCCGGTTCCGGCGTCGGCCGCAGGCCCGTTTCCAGTCCGGTACACGCGACCGGATACCACGACACGAACAGGTGCCCGGACGGGTAGCGCACCACGTCGCCGAAGCCGCCGAGCACGACGGTGGTCGGCGGCAGGCGGGCGGTGTCGGCGGCGGGCGGAAGTCGCAGATAGTATTTGCGGCGGAACGACCACGCCGGCGGCGGCGACAACCCGGCGGTGGCGTCGAGGGCCAACCGCCCGCACCACCCGCAGTTCACCACCCGCTCGAACCGCTCAACTCGCCCGCCTTCGAGCACCAGCCCGACGGCGTGCGGACCCACGTTCGCCCCGGCCACCGCAGTGCCCAACCGCAGCACGATGTGCGGGTCACGCCGCACCCGCGCGACCACCGCGTCGGCCAGCCGGTGCGGGTCGATGGCGACCTCGGCCGTCTCGAACGCCCCGGCCACGTGCTCGTCGCTGAAGTGTCGCGTCCACTCGGCCTCGGGCAGCCGGCGGACGAACTGGGGCACCCGCACGCCGAAGTAGTCGGCCCCCGGCTCGGCGGCACACCGGGCGACGTGCTGCGAAATGGCCGCGTACCGCACCGCGAGTGCGTCGGGCGTGAGCAGGCTGTGGCGGTGAACGGCGTACAGGAACGGGTCCGAGCGCACGACCCCGCTCAGGTCGATACCGAGTTCGCGGAGGGTCGGGGCGAAGTGCAGCGCGGCACTGCCCATCAGCCGGGCGGTGGTGAAGGTGGCGTCGTTGGCGTACACGTAGCCGAGGTGGAGCTTGCCCTCGTTGTGCCGGGAGGCGCGGGCCATCGGCTCCGCGTCGCGGTCGAACACGTGGGTTTCCACACCCCGCCGGGCCAACTCCAGGGCCACGCACAGCCCCTGAATTCCACTCCCGACGACGGCGACGCGCATACCGCCAGTATCGGCCGTGCGGGGGTGCCGATATCACCCAACTTTCGCCGACCGGCGGCGCGAACCGCCCGGATACGGGGTGAGGTTCCCGCCTACACTGCTACTACCCCCGAGGTCATCGCATGGCTCGCTCCCGTCGTCGCTTCCTGGCCGAGTCGGCCGCCGCCGCCGCTGCACTGCACCCCGGCCTGCGGGGGTTCTCGGCGGACACCCCGAAGAAGAAGCCGGTCAGCCCGTTCCTGGAAGGCAACTTCGCCCCGGTGCGGGACGAGTTCACCGAAGAGAACCTGAAGGTGACGGGCACGCTTCCGAAGGCGCTCGAAGGCATGTTCGTGCGGAACGGGCCGAACCCGCAGTTCGACCCCATCGGCAACTACCACTGGTTCGACGGCGACGGCATGATCCACGGCGTGCGGCTGGCCAGCGGCAAGGCGAGCTACCGCAACCGCTTCATCCAGACCAAGAAGTACACGGACGAGAAGAAGGCGGGCAAGGCACTGTACACCGGCATCCTGGAGATGCCGGACATGAAGAAGGCGATGGCCGGCGAGAACCCGTTCCAGATCCCGGCGAACACCGCCCTGGTGCATCACAACGCCAAGCTGCTCGCCCTGTACGAGGCCGGCGAACCCTACGAAGTCACGCTCCCCGACCTGGGCACCGTCGGGGCGTACACCTTCGACAAGAAGCTGAAGCACCCGTTCACCGCCCACCCGAAGGTGGACCCGGCCACCGGCGAGATGCTGGCGTTCGGGTACGCCAACGGGCCGTTCGTCCTGTTCAGCACCATCAACCCCAAGGGCGAGCTGGTCCGCACGGTGAAGGTGCCGCTCGAAAAGTCGGCGATGATCCACGACTTCGTGATCACCAAGAACTACGCCCTGTTCCCGGCGTGGCCCGAGACGTTCGACATGAAGCGGGCGCTCAAGGGCGAGTCGCCCTGGTTCTTCGACAAGGGGCAGCCGACCCGCTGGGTAGTGGTGCCCCGCGCCGGGGACGCGAAGCCGAAGACGTTCGAGGCGAAGACGGCGTTCGCGTTCCACCTGCTGAACGCCTGGGAGAGCGGCGACGAGATTACGGTGGTCGGGTGCCGCTACCCGCGGTTCCCCGGCGCGCTCACCTTCGGCGAGAAGGACGACGACAAGACGCCGAACGCGGCCGTGCCGTACCAGTGGACGCTCAACCTGAAGACGGACAAACTGACGGAAAAGCCGCTGCACGACTTCGCCGCCGAGTTCCCGCGACACAACGGCACGCTCGTCGGCCAGGAGGTGCGGTACGGGTACGTCGGGGTGGGCGACGGCGACTTCTTCGACGGCCTGCGGAAGCTGGACTTGAAGACGGGCAAGTTCAGCGAGCACACCTACGGCCAGGGGCGGTTCGGGGGCGAAGGGGTGTTCGTGCCGAACCCGGACGCGAAGGGCGAAGACGCCGGCTGGCTGCTCACCTTCGTGTACGACAAGGCGGCCGAGAAGAGCGAGCTGCTGATCGCGGACGCGGCCGACATGACCGCCAAGCCGGTGGCCCGCGTGCACCTGCCGACGCGGGTGCCCTACGGCTTCCACGGCGCGTGGGTGAGCGGTGTGTAGAAGAGATTTCACCGCCGAGGGCACATGAGGGCCCAAGGGAGAAAGCCGGGGGTGGAGTTGTGTTAGGGCGAACTGTGTTGTGTCTTACTGTCGTGGCCGCCTGTGGCCTCGG
>JANNQE010000051.1:0-2671 GCA_031441625.1 Planctomycetia bacterium | reverse complement strand
TCGGCGATCTCCCGACGCAACCGCACCAGCAGGTTCAACGCCGCCGCGTGCAGGTACAGCCGGAAGTAGTTGGCCACGAACCGGTGGTCGCTCAGCCGGCCCATCGCCATCCCGCACTTGAACTCCTTGTTCCGGTTCTCGATGAACCAGTCATAATGCCCTCCAAGATGGAGTCGGGGTGGTAGTATGGCCCAGCCCACCGCGAACCGGGCCATCGATCGTGAGTCTACTGTGTCGGCCGCGGTTTCGGCTTCTTCAGTTCCGCCAGCCGTTCCTTGTTGGCCCAGGTCCGGGGCAATCGACGCAGTTCCCGAAGCCGACGCAGTTCGTCCGCATCCGCCCAGATGATGTGATGCCCGTCCTCATCCCGCCGCACGTTCAGCCAGCCGACCCGCTGCCAGCGTCGGACCAGCTCACGCGACACCCCCAGCCGATGCGCCAGCCCCGTCGGCCGGTATTCGTGCCGACCCAGTCCCTCCCGGCTGCCGTGCGGTTGGCGTCGGCTCAGGCCCAAGCGTAACGTCAGCCGCTGCACCATCGCGGCCGTGAACTGCGGCGCTCGCTTGGGCGGACGGAACCCCTCCGCGTTGAGCCGCGCCGCGATCACCGCCGACCGGTGTCGCTCGGCGGTCAGGTCCCGCAGGCGTTGCACCAGCCGCGGGTAGGTGGTCTGCTGGTCGTAGCGGCTCACCGGCCGCGCCAGTTGGTGCGTGCTGATGAGTCCGCCCGCCCAGTGGAGTCGAGCGCTCACCTGGTCACTGCTCTTGTCCACCAGGACCGTTACGCGTTCCAGCAACAGCCGGGCGATCCGTTTCCGATCCGCAGGCGCTGTTGTGTCGGCCTGCCACACCGCCGGCAGGTCACGGGCCAGCGCCAGGATGGCCTCCTGGTCGGCCGCCGTCAATCGGGCGACGGCCGACTGCTGCCACCGTCGGAACTCCTCCTCCAGTTGACGCTGCTGCTTGAGAGCGTCTTCCCAGCGGCGTTCCAGTTCGCGGCCGACCAACCGGTTCTCGGGCTCGCAGGCCTGGTACTGGCGAGCCGCCCGTTCGGCTTCGTAACCGGCACGCTCCAGGCGCAACTGCCAGTGTTGCAGCAGGGCGGCACGTTCCCGCTCTACCTCCGCCACCGCGGCCAGGCTGGCCTCCAGCGCCGCGGGCTCGACGGCCGCCAGGATCTGGCGGGCCACCAGATCATCGAGCGACTGCCCCGACAGGCTCTGGCACAGGGGTTCCGCGTAGTCGATTGCGCCACGCCCGCAGCCGTACCAGCTGGCGGTCTTATGGCCCGTATAGTGGGCCGCCATCCGCCGGCCACACCGCTCGCAGTGCAGCAGTCCACCCAGCAGTGCCGCTCCCGCACGCGGAGCGCCCACCGCGTCGTGGCGTGCGCGGTTGTCGGCCAGTCGCTGTCGGTTGGCCTGGAAGCGCTCCCAGCTGATGTAGGCCGGCAACTGGTCGCGGATCAGCACCAGGCACTCCTCGGGACCGCGGACACGCCGGCCGGTGCCGGGACGCCCCGACTGCTGACGACGGGGGTCCGTGGGCCGATAGCCGTGGCGATAGGCCCCCGCGTAGATCGGGTGGTGCAGGAGGTTCAGCAGTGTCCCGCGCGACGGCCGATGCCACTCCAGTTGCCCCCGGTTGGGTCCGTGGTGCGGGCGCACCGGAAGTTGGATCCGGTGATGGACCAGGTAGCGGAGCAGCCCGGGCACCGTGCCCTGGCGGTCGAACTGGTCGAAGAGCAACCGTACCACCGCTTGCACTTGCTCGTCCGGATCGATGGTCGGCTCACCGCCGGGTGACGCGACGTAGCCGATGGGCGGCGGGCCGAACAACTCGCCGCGACGGGCCTTGTTGAGCCGGCCCTGGTACATCCGCTCCTTGAGGATGTGCAACTCGGCCTCGCTCATCGTCCCTTTCAGGCCGAGCAGCAGGCGGTCGTTGTAATCGGTCGGGTCGTACAGGCCGTCGGCGTCGGCGAGCAGGGTGCGGAAGCGGGCACACCACTCCAGCAGTTGGTGCCAGTCCTTGCAGGAGCGAGCCAGTCGACTCATCTCCAGGCCGAGGATCAGGCCGACGTGATCCAAAGCGACCTCGGCCAGCAGACGCTGGAAGCCGAGGCGGCCCTCGGCGGACTGGCCGCTGAGGCCCAGGTCGTCGTCGATGACCGTAACGCCGTCCCGTGGCCAGCCCAGAGCGACCGCACGATCGCCGAGGGCATACTGACGGGCGGTCGACTCCCGATGCTCGAGCACCTGCTGGGGTGTGGACTGGCGGACGGACACGATGGCCCCGCGGTCGAGGTGCCAGGGCCGGAGCTTGGGCGAGCGCAGGGGATCAGTCATGACCGACCTCCTTGAGGCGCTTGGCCTGATGAAGTCGGGCGAGGAGTTGTCCGAGCAGATCGCGGAGCTGCTGCTGCTGGGTCAACGGCAGGTTGGTCCACGGCTGCGGAATCGCCGGAATTGCCGGCGGATTCGGCGTCAGGGGCGGGGGGGAAGTGGGCTTGGTTGCGGGGCAGACATGCGGCTCCTCCGGTTGGCAGTTCGAGGCGTTGTCGGCACCAGACGGCCAGTTCCCGCAGCGCCGACACACGGATTGTAACCACGCTCGGGGTTGCCGCACCACCACTCGCTTGAGGTGTAGTGTGGGTGGGTGATCTCGCTCTC
>JANNQE010000050.1:0-4762 GCA_031441625.1 Planctomycetia bacterium | reverse complement strand
CCGATCCATGATTCCGCCCCTCGCTTGCGCGTCGGGCTAACGGAGGAGAGGGGACCAGTCCATGACCCCCACCCCGGCCGACTTCGCCGACGCCGCCATCCTGACCGGGCCGACCGGGTCGGGCAAGTCGGCGGTCGCGCTGGAGTTGGCCGAACGGCTGAACGCCGAGATCGTGTGCATGGACTCCATGACCCTGTATCGGGGCATGGACATCGGCACCGCCAAGCCGACCGCCGACGACCGGGCCACTGTGCCGCACCATTTACTTGACGTGCTCGACCCGTGGGAAAGCGGCAGCGTGGCGTGGTGGCTCGACCGCGCCGCCGAGGCGTGCCGGCAGATTCGCGGGCGGGGAAAGTGTCCGCTTTTCGTCGGCGGCACGCCGTTCTATTTGAAGGCCCTGCGGCACGGACTGTTCGACGCCCCGCCGGTCGATCCGGCCATCCGGCAGCGGTTGGAAGCCGACGCCGCGCGAATCGGCAACGAGGCCTTGCACCGGCGATTAGCGGAAGTGGATGCGAAGGCGGCACAGCGGCTTCACCCGAACGACGTGCGGCGGGTGGTGCGGGCGCTCGAGGTGTTCGAGGCGACCGGCCGGCCGATCAGCGACCTGCAACAGACGTGGGACACGCCGACGGCCGTCCACATCCCGTGCGTGTACCTCGACTGGCCGCGGGACGAGTTGTGCCGCCGCATCGACGCCCGCGTGACCGCCATGCTCGCCGGCGGGTGGGTCGAAGAGGTGGCCCGCCTGCGACAGTCGCCACGACCGTTGAGCAAGGAGGCGTCGGCCGCGCTCGGATATCGGGAGCTGCTGTCACACCCGGCGGGCGAAGCGGTATCTGAGGAGTTGGCCGACACGATCCGGCTGAGGACGCGACAATTTGCGAAACGGCAGTTGACTTGGTTCCGGAATCTGTCAGACTGTCTGCCAATTGACCCGCGGCGGGCGGGGCCGGCGGGCGAGCTGGCGGCGGCGTTGCGGCCGGGGTGAGATCTTCCGCCGGCGGCCGAATTCGCCTATGCTGGGGTAGGAAAGCGGAACGGATTTCCTCTCGACCGGAGCGTCGTGTTCTAGAAAAATGAGCGTCGTGCCCGTCTGCCCACGGCCGACACCCCCCGCGGAACCGAGTCATGCGCAACGTCACGTTTCTCGTCCTGGAAGGCGTCGATAAGGGGCGGGTGTACCGCTCGATGCCCGTGCCGGTGACGATCGGCCGCGAGGAGGGGAACGCGGTGCGGCTGAACGACGAGCGGGTGAGCCGCTACCACGCCAAGATTCAGACGGAAGACGGCGACGTGATCCTGACCGACCTGGACAGCACCAACGGCACGCGGGTGAACGGGGCGACGATTCAAATCCGGCGGCTGCGGGCGGGCGACCAGGTGTCGATCGGGCGGACACTCCTGCTGTACGGCACGATGGAGGAGATCGAAGCCCGCCGCAGCGGGCGGGCGGCCCCGGTCGCCGAGAACGGCATCCAGACCATCCAGGCCCGCGAGCTGGTGGGCACCGCCGAGCGGGATTCTGATGTGATCGTGAAGGCCCCGCCGGAGGGCGGCGGCCCCGAGTGGCGGTACCGCGACGACGAGGTGCCGCCGCTGCCGCAGAAGATGACCGGCGCGCAAGCGGCACGCTTGGCCGAGGTGTTCGACTACCTGCACCGCGCGCTCACGTCGTCCGTCGAGAACATCGACGCGAACGAGGACGGCACCGAGGTAAAGATCGCGTTCAACGAGTGGCAGACCATCCAGGCGGTGCAGATGATGCTCGCCCGCTACGGCCGCAACGTGGGCGAACCGGAAGGCGAGTATAGCTGATGTCGGTGCCGCCCGCTCGCCGGGAGCGCGGGCGTCCCGCCCGCATTGGGAAGAGCGGGCGGGCCGCCCGCGCTCCCGACCGATCAATCCCGCGGCGACGGCTTCGCCGGGAAGGTGTACACCGGGTTGAACCCCCGCACCCACTTGCGGGCGGTCAGGTCCTGGCCGATGTCCTTGAAGTGCGCGTACAGCCGGCGTTGCATCCCGTCCGCCCGCTCGGGCTTGGCCTCCGCCAAGTTGACCAACTCGCCCGGATCGGTCGTCGTGTCGTATAGCGCGCGGGTGTTGTCTTCGAGCGTGTGAATCAACTTCCACCCGTCGTCGGCGATGATGGCCCGTTTGTAGGTGTGCTGGCGGTAGTCCGTCTCGGCGAACAGGTTGAACCGCGGCTCCTTCTTCCACGCCACGTCAATCAGGCTGCTCCCCCGCATCTGCTTCTCCACGCCCGGCGGTGGCGACACGCCGAGTAAATCCAGCGCCGTCGGCATCAAGTCGATGCTGCTCACCCGCGTGTCGATCCGCTGCTTGTGCTGGCCCGGCGGCTTGATGACGAGCGGCACGCGAATGGTCTCGTCGTACAGGGTGAAGCCGTGGTCGAGGCGGTCGTGTTCGAGCAACTCGGTGCCGTGGTCAGCAGTCAGGATGAACACCGTCTTGTCCGTCAGCCCGAGCTTCTCGTACTCGTCCAGAAACGTGCGGAACTTGGCGTCGGCCCGCTCCACCTTCTCGTCGTACACCGCCCGCCAGAACAGCACGTCCTGCTCCCGCAGCTTCAACCGCCCGCGCTCCAGACCTTCTTCCCGCAACGCTTCGTGTTCCACTTCCGCGCCGGTGTAGCGGCGGTCGTAGCCCGGCGGCACATAGCGGTAGTCGAACCACTCGGCCGGCGTGTTCTGCCCGTGCGCGTCATACCCGTGCAGGAAGAGGAAGAACTTCTTCTCCTTGTTCGCCTTCACCCACTCGATGGCTTTGGGCAGGCTCTGGGCGAACCCGCCGAACACCCCCTGCGGGTGCTCGTACACGTCGAACCCCTGCTGGTAGCCGAACCCGCCGCTCACGCCGGCGTTCCCCGTAAAGCCGGCCGTGGAGTACCCGTTCGCCTTCAGCACGTCGGCCAGCGTGACCACGTTCGGGGCCAGTTCCTTCAGGTTGCTGATCCGCTTCTCGCGGTCGTTGAACGCGCTGAATTTGTTCACCACCTTGTGCTCGGACGGGTAGACGCCGGTGAACCACGTCATCGACGCAGGTACGGTCCACGACGACACCGAGTAGCAGCGGGTGAAGGTGATGCCGTCGTCGGCCATCGCGTCGAGGGTGGGCGTGACCTTTCGCGGGTGGCCCAGGTGCCCGCAGTGCCGCCCTTGCAGCGCGTCGAACGACACGAAGACGAGGTTGTGTTCGGGGTAGTGCGGGCGGGGTGGCGGTGGTTTGTTCTTTGATGCCACCCTCATCTGGTTCTGAAGGCAGGTGATGACGACGAAGAAGAACCCCGCGACGAGTACGAGGAGAAAGAGCAGTACGAACAGGACACGCCTGGAGGATTCGATCTGCCTGCGGTAGTACTCGCTCATGGGTAATCACCATCGGTTAGCCGCGAGGCAACGCCGAGCGCGAGCCGCGGACGTGCTCGGCGTTGCCTCGCGGCTAACCGAAACGTTTCACCTCACGGCGTGCGTGCCACCCGGAAGCCGACGTAATCCTTCCGCTCGCCCGGGGTCAGGTAGAACCGTGCCGCACTCCGGCAACCGCCGTCGGCCGACATGTACGACCCGCCGCGGATGACCTTGTGGTCGCCCGTCTCCGGGCCGGGCGGGTCCTCCTTCGGCGTGTCGGCGTAGTACCGCTTGCTGTACCAGTCGTGGCACCACTCGGCGGCGTTGCCGTGGCAGTCGTACAGGCCGAGCTTGTTCGGCTTGTAGCTGCCCACGGTCGTCGTCCGCCCCAGGCTCGGCCGCTCTTCACTGCCACCATACCCGACCGACACCATCATCTTGAAGTTGCCCAGGTTGCCGTTCACCCGTGCCACCACACCGTAGGGCGTCCGCATGGTAGCACGGGCGGCGTACTCCCACTCGGCCTCGGTCGGCAGGCGGTAGCCGTTGCCGCCGACCGTCTTCACCTTCGCCGCCGAGACGCTGTCGCCGTCCGTCTTCATGTCGGTCAGCTCGTAGTACGCCGGGTAGCCCTCGGCCTTGCTCAGCTTGTTGCAGAAGGTGATCGCGTCGTACCAGCTCACCTGCTCGACCGGGAAGCGGTCGGTGTTCAGGTCCTTCACCTTCGCCTTGCCGTCGCCGGTGGGGGTGAAGAAGCTCGGGTTCACGCCCGTGACCTTCTTGTACTCGGCCTGCGTGACTTCGTGCTTGCCAATCATGAACAGGCGGGTCAAGCGGACGGTGTGCTCCGGCTCGTCGGGCCAGCGTCCGGGTTCGCGGTCGGGTGAACCCATCTCGAACTCGCCGGGATCGGCGAGTATCAGCCGCAGGCCGCAACCCTTGCTCTCGCACAGGCCCCACAGGATGGCCCGCTCGATCCGCTCCACCCGCCGTTCGACCTCCGGCACGTCGGTCGTCCGGAGCGACTGCCGCACGGCGACGAGCGCCGGCTCTCCGGTCTTCGTCAACTCCTTCTCCGCCGCTTGGCGTGTGCCGAAGTACGGGTCGCCGAGCTGGTCGATGAGTGCGGCCACCCGCTTCGGGTCGTACTTCTTCTTCTCGTCCTCCGCCCACAGCGGCTCGGGGACGACGATCGCCAGCACCGCCACCGGGAACAGGAGGGATCGCATGGGAGGGGGATCTCGCTTGTTAGCCCGACGCGCGAGCCTGACTGTTACCCACATCTTGCGGGTTTGGGTCGTGTTCGGCGAGGCATCGTCTCGGCCAACTCGATGCCGAGCATCAGGTCGGCCAGCCGCTGGTCACCCCGCCAGATCGATCCCCATCCC
>JANNQE010000049.1:0-5680 GCA_031441625.1 Planctomycetia bacterium | reverse complement strand
CCGCTGTAGGCGAACCCCGGCTTGTTAGCCCGACGCGCGAGCGAGGGGCCAACCACATGCCGCGAAGGTGATTCGCCCCTCGCTCGCGCGTCGGGCTAACAGGCAAGGGCGGGTCATGCGTTTCCTCGGCATCGTCGGGTTGGGCGTGGCGGCGGGCGTGGCGTTCGGGCTGGTGCAGTCCGGCGTCACGGCGGCGGTGCTGGAGTTCGACCCGGCCGGGCTGCTCGTGCATCCGGTCATCGGGCTGATCCTCGGCGTCGGGCTGGCGGTGGCGGCACGCATCGGGTCGCGGCCGAAGCGGTCGGCACTTTCACTCGTCAAGCCGCTCGTGCTGCTGCTGGTGGCGATGGCGGTGTTCGCACTCGGGGCGGGGGTGGTCGGCTTCACCCTGGGTCGGGGCGGGAACGTGATGCTGCCGGCGGAGCTGAAGGAGCACATCCCGCCGGCGAAGTGGGCGGCGTATCAGGCGTGCGCGCTGGCGAACCAGGCGAGCTACAACGTGGCGTTCATCGGCGGCGGGATGCTGATCGCGTGGGTGTGGGTGAGCCGCAAGCGGCTGCCCCCGAGTCAGATCAGCCCGCGGTAGAAGAACATCCACAGGACGCCGACGGCGAACCCGACGAGGGTTGCGAACATGGTCAAGAGCCACACCCACCACGGGACGCGCTTGCGGTGGAAGAACAAGTGCATCACCCGCGGGTCGATGAGGGCGGCCAACCCGACGGCCACCATCACCGGGGCGAAGATGAGGATGTACGTCGGAAACACCCGGACGAAGTAGACCATCGCCGCGATGACGAGCAGCACCAGCACCCCGCACACCGACAGCAACCCGCCGTGCAGACGGGTGAACTCCTCGTCCTCCCCGTAGAAGTCGGACAGGCCCGGTCGCGGCGGCGGTTCGTCCACGGGATCGTCTCCAGGGTGATCCGCCCGATCTACGACACCCCGGTGATCTCGGCCAGCGCCTGTGCCAGCGCGTCGATGTCGGCGGCGGTGTTGAACGGGCCGGGGCTGACCCGCGTGAGGCCGTCGGCGTAGCTGCCAACCGCCGCGTGGATGTACGGCGAGCAGTGGTTGCCGGCCCGCACGCAGATGTTGAAACTGGTGTCGAGAATGCCCGCCATGTCTTCGGACGGCATCGCCTCGCAGCGGAAGCTGAACGTGCCCACCCGCCGGGTCGGATCGGCGTGACCGATGGGCACGATCAACGGGTTGTCGGTCACCGCCGCCCGCAGCCGCTCGCACAGCTCCACCTCGTGCTTGTGGATCGCGCCCACGCCCTTCTCTTCCACGAAATCCACCCCGGCGATCATGCCGACGATGCCGAGCAGGTTGGGCGTGCCGCCCTCCAGGAACTCCGGGAAGCCGGCCGGCTGCGTGGGCGACTTGCTGTCCCCGCCGGTGCCCCCCTCCCGCCACGCGCGGATGTGGACGCCCGGCGCGACGTACAAGCCGCCCGTGCCGGTCGGCCCGAACAGCCCCTTGTGACCGGGGAAGGCGAGCAGGTCCACGCGCATCGCCTGCACGTCGATGGGCAGCACGCCGATGGTCTGGGCGGCGTCGACGAGGAACAGCACGCCACGCTCGCGGCACAGCCGGCCGACCTCGGCGACGGGCTGCACGGTGCCGAGCACGTTGCTCGCGTGGGTGAGCGCGACCAGTTTCGTCTTCGCGGTGATCGCCGACTTGATCGCGTCGGGATCGACCGTCCCGCCGGCGTCCGACGGCACCCGGGTGAGGGTGATGACGCCGTCGTCGGCCAACTTCACCAGCGGGCGGCTGACGCTGTTGTGCTCCAGGTCGGTCGTGACGACGTGGTCGCCGGCGGACAGCGTGCCCTTCATCGCCATGTTCAGGGCGTCGGTGCCGTTCAGGGCGAAGGCGATGCGGTCGGCCCCGACGCCGTGGACGAACCGGCTGAGGCGGAAGCGGGCGTCTTCGAGCGCGTCTTTGGCGGCGACGGCCAGCCGGTGCCCGGCCCGGCCGGGGTTGGCCAGCGCGGTGCGGGCGTACTCGTCCATCGCCCGGTACACGCCCTCGGGCTTGGGGAAACTGGTGGCGGCGTTGTCGAGGTAGATCACGGTTTAGGTCACGAGGTCGAGTTGGGTCACGGTCACGATGTTCGAGGGGTCATCGATCTCGAAGTGAACGAGTAACGGCGGCACGGCGATTTTCCACAGCCCTTCGGCGAGATGCCGCCCGTCCAGTCGCGGGTCCGAGGCGAGCGAGCAATCGATCTCCCGTCGTGCGGCCACGAGCGCCGTCTGATCCGCGGCCGTCATCCAGGTCAGGGCGTAGTGGTGTTCGATCAGGAGCGGCCAATAAACGGCGAAAGCCATCAGCTCACCTCGTCACCGGGCCGTACTTCTCGGGCTCCTCCTCGGACAGCCTGGCGAGGAAGGTGAACAGGGTGTCTCGGTCGAACTTGCCGACTCGCGCCTGTTCGGCCTCAAGAGCCTCTTCCCGCGCCCGCATGTGGGCACCGGTGAAGTACGGTTGGGTCTTCGCCGCCGCCGCCCGTGCCTTGAGTGCCGCGATCTCCTCGGCGGTGAGCGGCGGGTGAATTTTCCCCAATTCCTGCCCGTCCGGGGTTTTCACCACCACCGTCCGGAGTGGGCCGGCGAGAGACGCGACCTGTTCCGGCGTCAGCACCAGTTCGTTCATGATTTCACCTCCCTGGAGACATCATACCACGCCGGTCACGGGAACAGTTCACTCACGGCCACGGTGCCGACGGTCTTCTTGCCCACCACGACCGGGACCGAGTCGCCGGGGCGGTAGTCGGTGCGGGTGCGGTAGGCCGGCGACCGCCCGCCGCGGGGGTCGGTGTACACCTCCACCACCCCGTCCACCAGGTTGACAATCCAGTACACCGGCACGCGGCTGCGGGCGTACACCCGCTGCTTCAGCCCGCGGTCGCGGGACAAGGTGGTATCGGACACTTCGACCACCAGCAGCAGGTCGGCGGCGGTCGGTCGGACTTCGTCGTACAGCCCTTCAGGGCCGGGGACGACAGCGACATCCGGCTCAGGCACGCTCGCCGGGAACGTCACCTCACTCTGACAGCGGACCACCCACCCTTGCGGGGCGAGGGCCAGCAGTAGCCGGGTGTGCAGGCGGTACAGGCAACTGTCGTGTGGCGCGTTGTGGGGCATCTTGTCGTACACCACCCCTTCGAGCAGCTCGACGCGGTCCTCGTCGGTCAGCGTGCCGTCGCGGACCATGCGGTCGTACACCTTCACGCTGAAGCGGTGAACCACCTCGCCGGGAGCGGGCGCGGTAGCGGTCGTCGTCGGCATCGGCATCGGCACCTCCGTTCGGCGTCAGACCGCCCCGCCGTCGGGGCGGGGCGTCCCCGCGGGCGGTCTAGAACCACGCCTTCTTCTCGACCACATACGTCTGGGTCCACTCGTCGTCCTTCTTGGTCAGGTAGATGATGCCCTCGATGATGCCGACGACCCCTCCCAGGCCGAACGTGCAGACGCTGAGCACCAGGCGGATCACCCCGCCTTTGGTGTCGCCGAGGTAGAACCGGTGGGCGCCGAACGCGCCGAGGAAGAGGCCGAGCAGGCCGGCCATGGTCCGCTTCTTCGGCTCGCCGCCGGCGGCGGGCGTGTTGTCATCGGACATGTGTGTCTCCGGAACGGGGGTGGGAGGGAATCCACCCGCGACCGGGTGGCACGGCCAAGTAAATGAACGTGTGCGTCCTCCTTCAACGGGAAAATCTCCCCGCCGTCGGAATCAGTGCCCCGGTCGGGATCGCGGGCGTCCCGCCCGCATTCCAAACTGCGGGCAGGACGCCCGCGCTCCCGTCTGTCCGGTCAGTGCCCGACGTACTTGGCGTACAGGGTGCGGGCGCGGTCGGTGTCGTCGGTCCCTTTGATGATGGCCCGCCCGTCCGGGAAAACGGTGAACTCGTACCCGCTGCCGGCGTCGGTGGTGGTGAACTTGAGCAGGAAGCGGTTGGCCGACACGGTGCCGCTCGCTTCGAGCTGCTTCTTCAGGTCGTTCAGGTCGAGCTTCGTGCCGCCCTTCGGCGTCACCTGCACGGCGTTCCGCCCGCACAAGCTGGTGGTCTGCGTGCCGTGTTCGCCGTCCAGCCACTCGAAACTCCGCTTCGCGCAGCACGGGCAGTTGCCTTTACGGCCGGCCAGTTTGGCGATCTTCACCCAGCGGGTGGTGTTGTCCCACAGGTTAATGCAGAACAGGTCGCGGTTCACCGCCTGCCGCTTGCCGGCCAGAATCTTCAACGCCTCCGCCGCCTGGAAGCTTGCCACCACGCCGACGATGGGGCCGAGCACCCCGCTCGTCTCGCACGTGCCCACGTCGCCCGGCCCCGGCGACTTCTCGAACACGCACTGCAAGCACGGCGTCTCGCCCGGCAACACGGTCATGCTCATGCCTTCGGTGCCCACCGCCCCGCCGTACACCCACGGCGTGTTGTGCTTGATCGAGACGTCGTTGATCAGGTAGCGCACCTCGAAGTTGTCGGTGCCGTCGAGGATCAGGTCGGCCCCGTCGCACAGGCCTTCGATGTTGGTGCGGTTGATGTCCGCCACCACCGGCTCGACTTCGACCGTCGAGTTGATCTGCCGCAGCTTCGTCGCCGCGGCCTCGGCCTTGGGCAGGTTGTTGGTCACGTCGGACTCGTCGAACAGCACCTGGCGTTGCAGGTTGCTCGGCTCGACGAAGTCGCGGTCCACCACCCGCACGAACCCGACGCCGGCCCGCACCAGGGTGTTGGCCAACACCGTACCGAGCGCCCCCACCCCGCACAGGGTGACGCGGCTGGCCATGATCCGCTCTTGCCCGGCCTTGCCAATGCCCGGCACCCGCATCTGACGGGAGTAGCGTTCGAGGCTTTCACTTCGCGCGTTCATCGGCGACTCGTCCTTTTCTGATCAGGTTCACCACCGCCCGCCCGCCGGCCGCCACCCCGATGTGAACGGCGTACCACACCGCCTCCAGCCCGACGTTCTGCCAGAACCCGAACCGCACTTCCGACGGGATGCCGGCCGCGTCGTACACGGCTTGAATCAGCGGTACGGTGATGAAGGTCAGCGCCGCCACCACCGCCAACAACCCGAAAACGTACCACACCCACCGCCCCTGGACCGCCAACCGCGGTCGCAGCCCGTACCAGTCGGCATACACTCCGGCGGCCGACGCCCCGACCAGTATCAGGGTGGCGAGGATGGCCACCTCCCACGTCGGCTGATTCCCGCGGGTGACCACCAGCCAGAAGCCGAACAGGGTGAGCCAGACAGCAGTATGAACGGCGATGCGGGGCATGGGCGAACCTGAAACGGGTGACCCGCTATTCGTCGCCGACGCCGTTCTCTTTGAGGAAGTCTTGCAGGAACCGCACCTGCTGCTTCGGCCACTTCTCGGACTTGGCGAACGACACGAGCGTGGCGAAGTCCTCTTTCGCCCGCTTCAGGTCGGCCCCGCCCAGCCGTTGCAGGTAACTGGCCAGGTACTCCATCGCCTCCTCCGCCACCGTGCCGTTCAGCACGGTCGGGTCGGACCCCTCTAGGAAGACGTAGGCGTGCAGCACCGCCAGCAGCAGCGGGTGGACGCCCAACTCCGCCGGGATCATGGGGAAGACGGCGGCCCCATCCGGGGACTCTTCAGTCGGTTCGGACATGGTTTTGCTCCGTTAGGGTGGCCCGCTCTC